>JACPXA010000078.1 GCA_016196785.1 Elusimicrobiota bacterium | reverse complement strand
GAGGTGCTTGAGGTCACGGATCAAGCTCTGGATTTGGGGTTTGGTGAGTTTTTGATTCTTGATCGTCCGGGCCATCAGGGGCAGTTCATCCATCGCGTCAATCTCACTCAAGTACTCCTGAACGTCTGCCTGTACCTGCCCTGGTTTGGCGGCAAGATCGAAAAGCTTCGCCCACTCCGGTTTATCTTCCGATAACCCCAATCCTTTGGCGATCCGCTTGAGCGCGTCGGCATGACGGGGAGGGTTGACTCTGCCTGATTCGATGGCGCTGAGATTGGAAGGAAGCAACCCTGATACATAACATATTGGCTCCCCGTCAACTTTTTCACATGCGGTGTTATACTGGTGAGGTCATCAACGCCGAAGTCTCAAAGGTCTGTTCGGTCGATCGAGATGTCCCCTCGACTCAGAGAAGCCCTCGAGCTCCATCGGCTGCAATGTCCGGCCAGCCCTTACGACCTCGTCTTCTGCACGAAGGAAGGCAAGCCGATCCTTGCCGAGAACATGGTCAAGCGGGAGTTTCTGCCGGCCTTAACCCGGGCTGGCCTGCGGCGGATCCGGTTCCAAGATCTTCGGCACACCTACACCACGCTCTTGATCGCCCAGGGAGAAAACCCGAAGGTGATCCAGGCGCAGCTCGGCCACGCCTCCATCGAGACGACCTTTGACCGCTACGGACATCTATTGCCCGAATCCCGCCGTCAGCTCGGCCAGCGGCTGGACGCGCAGCTATTCGGGGCAGGGCGAAGCCAGGAAGAAAGGACGGTTTTGGCCTGAGAAGGGATTAAATCCGGTCGAGGACTTCCTGGGTGGTGTAGACGGTGACACGATCCTGTTCTTTCAGAAGTGCGTCGTTTGACCAGATGGGCGTTTCCAGATGCAGTGCCAGGGCAAAGTAGGGAGTATCGGCGGGATCCGGAGAGAAAGCCTTTGCCTCAGGAAGGTTGGATCGATAGGCGGTCTCCGGGAGGACTTGGATGCTGCTTGTGGTAGCAGCTAACGCCAGCTTCACCTGCTCGGCAGATAACTTTCCGAACCTTCGCTGAATCCGTGGTGTCAAAAGGATCCGCTCTGTTTCAAGGACGGCGTATTCCGGAGTCCACAGGGTTCGTCCAGGAGCAGCTCGCGGGTTACGGCCGCCCGGAGGAATCCGGCCACCAGAATATTGGCGTCTACGACAAGTTCCACTAATGGTGCTGGTGCCGCCTCCAGACACGCTGCTTGATTTGCCGGCCGATGTCGATGGTGTCCTGCTCAGTCAGGGTGCTCTTTGAAAACAGCCGGTTCAACTGCTCAAGCTGCCGCGTCTTTAGAAGGATCGCCTGGCGGGCAACCTCAGACCAGTTGATCTCCGGAAACAGCTTCATCTTGGCTCTTAAGTCCGCAGGGATCGCAAGGGTCATGCTAGCCATTGTCCACACCTCCTTTTGGGAATTGCCTTGTACATATATAAACATATCATACATAACGTACACTTTCAACCCATTTTTTGGTTTCCGTGCTAACACGGTGCTAACAGAATAGGCCGAACCGGCCTCCACCAGCGACAAACACCGGCAAAAGACACTCCTCCCAGGTTGCGGCTTCCATCCGCGTAACTCCCACCCGCAGCAACGGATAGCCAACAGGATGAAACAAGGTTAAAATAGTCGGCGCTGGGCTGCCGCAGTCTTTCTCCTCTTTGGCAGCCCAGGGGAGCGTGGCGCCGAGCGAAGAGAGGAAAAGCGAGGCGATCACGCCGAGCGACAGCCACGCGGATGGCCGACCCGGAGGCGGCGAGGCCGCCGCCGGAGGGCGCTGGGCGGGATTCCAGGAATTGGGTTCGGGACCAAGAGGTCCCCGGTTCTGCGCCACTAAGACGTCGGCGCATCCGCCGAAGGTTCAGTGGCGGAAAATCCGGGCGCCCCGATGAATGTTTTCAAGGAGTTACAGCGGGTTGTCAATTAAGTTGTCATTTAGGTTGTCAATTCGTGAATGCCGCAGTACAATGGCGCCATGTTCAAACCTCGTTACGCCATCACGCATGCCGTCCTGAATCGCCTGACGCAGATTGCCAGGGCACAAGAAGTGATTCAACATGCTCACCTGGTACCGAAATGGGAGGTCTCTCTGCGCCGGGAAGCCATCATTCGCCAGGCCCATGCCTCGACCAGCATTGAAGGGAACCCCTTAAGCTTGGAGCAGGTGAGTGACCTTGCCCAAGGGCGGGCGGTCATGGCTACGCGCCGCGCGAGAAGGGAGGTCCTCAATTATCTGAAAACCCTGGAGCACCTTCATGAGCTTTCTCCGGGAGAGGGAATTGCAGAGACTCAGGTTTTGACGATCCACAAACGACTGACTAAAGAGACGCTCGATAATCCCAAATACGTAGGCGCTTACAGGAAGCTACAGGTTGTCGTTGCCAATCGGCTCACCAGGGAAGTCATTTTTCGACCGCCAGAGGCAAAAGAAGTTCCTCATCTGATGAAGGAATTCCTCTCATGGCTGAATGCGAAAAAGACCTCCACCCTAAATCCTGTGCTGGTGGCTGGTATCGTTCATTATGAGTTTGTCAGGATTCACCCGTTTGTGGATGGAAATGGCAGGACCGCGAGAACCCTTGCCACACTCATCCTCTACAAGCGAGGGTTTGATACCAAGCGTTTCTTCGCCTTGGATGACTACTACGACAGCGACCGGCCCGCCTACTACGCGGCCCTCAATAGCGTGAAACCGAAAACGTTGGACCTTACCGCTTGGCTCGAATACTTCACGGAGGGAGTTGCTGTCTCGGTTGAACAGGTGAGGGAGAAGGTTATCGCCTTAAGTCGGGACCGCCGGAAGCGGGCGCAAACGGGGCAGGTGGCTTTGACAGAGCGGCAAATGCGGATTGTGGAGTTCTTGCATGATCGGGGTCGATTGACCAACAAAGAGCTTCGCGCGATGCTGAAGGTGTCACGTCAGGCCGCCCTGAAGGAACTGGCAAAGCTCGTTCGCCTGGAAGTCATCCAACCGCAAGGTCGCGGGCGAAGCCTCTTTTACGTCCTTGCGTAGCGGTTGCGTTGTGAAGATCGTACCGGGTTCCGAAGGGACACGTAACGGGTGAGTCAGCTGATCAATAGTTTGCCATGGCGAAGACCGTGACCGCGCACAAACGCTTGCACGTCTATTGGGTGGGGCGGGTCCATGGGGTGGGCTTCCGATACACGGCGGAGACGGAGGCGCTGGCCCTGAAGATCACCGGCTGGGTGAGAAACCTCCCCGATGGGCGGGTGGAGTCGGTGTGCGAGGGAACGGAGAAAGCGCTGAAGTCCTTTCTGGAGAAGGTCGCGGCGGGCCCCATGAAGCCCCACATCCGGCAGACCGCAGCCGACTGGAGCGAGGCGACCGGTGAGTTTGACGATTTCACGATCCGTTTCTACTAACCCCGCATGCGGTATGGAATTCTTTCCGATACACACTCCAATCTCGAAGCCCTGGAGGCGGTCTTAGGGGCGGTGGCCAAGGAGAAGGTCGAACAGCTTCTCGTCGCAGGCGACCTGGTCGGCTACGGGGCGGATCCGTGCGAATGTCTGAAACGGCTCCAGGGGGCCGGGCCGGTCGCCGTCTGCGGAAACCACGATTGCGCCGCGGTGGGAAAGATGGATCTCGACTGGTTTAACCCTCGGGCCCGGTTGGCGGTGGAATGGACGATGGAGGCGCTGGGACCCTCCGACCGGACATACTTGAGCGGTCTTTCTTTTGTCTGGAAGAACGAGGAGGTGACCCTCGTCCACGGATCCCTCCACGAGCCGGATCAGTTCCATTACATCTTCGACCCGGCCTCCAGCCGCGCCTCTTTTGATCTTCAGGAGACCCCTGTGGCTTTTTTCGGCCACACCCACGTGCCGGGCCTCTTCGCGCTGGGGGAATCCAGCGTTTCCTTTCAGCGGCCGGCGACAGTTCAACTGGAGCGCGGCAGGCGGTATCTTGTCAACGCCGGTTCCGTGGGCCAGCCCAGAGACGGGGATCCCAGGGCCGGTTTTTGCCTCTATGATTCGGAGTCCCGGCTGCTTGAGTTCCACCGGGTTTCCTATGACGTTCAGGCGGCCCAGAAAAAGATCCGCCAGGCGGGTCTGCCGGAGTTTTTGGCGGACCGCCTCGCTTTGGGGTACTGATGAAGGAAATCGAGCGGCTTCGCAAGCTGATCCGCCATCACGACCGGAAGTATTACCTGGAAAACCAGCCGGAGATCATCGACCAGCAGCACGACCGGTCGTTCCGAGCGCACAAGGATCTGGAAGGAAACTTCCCCCCGCTCGTGACCCCGGATTCCCCCACTCAACGGGTAGGGGAGGTTCCCCTGGCAAGCTTCAAGAGCGTCCGGCACCGGGTGCCGATGCGCTCCCTGGACAACACCTATTCTTCCGACGAGCTCCGGGAGTTCGACGAAAAGGTGAAGCGCTTTCTGGGGGGGAAAGAGAAGGTCTCCTACGTCGTGGAATTGAAGTTCGATGGGGTAAGCGTCTCTTTGACCTATTCGAAGGGGCTTTTCGTTCAGGGGGCCACCCGCGGAGACGGGGAGCAGGGGGATGACATCACCGCCAACTTGAAGACGATCGGGGCGATCCCTCTTTCGCTTGAAGCCGGTACCGGGTGCCGTTTCGGTACCCGGTACCGGCTTCAAGTCCCGAAGCTCTTTGAGGTCCGAGGGGAGGTGTACATGCCGAAGCTTGCCTTCGAGGCCCTCAACAAAAAGAAATCGGAGGAAGGAGAACCCCTTTTCGCCAATCCCCGCAACGCCGCCGCAGGATCCTTGAAACAGCTGGATCCGAAGGTCGTCAGGGAGAGGCACCTTTCGATCTTTTGCTACGGCCTGGGAGCGGTGGAGGGAGGGAGATTTTCCACCCAGCAAGAGGTGCTGGAGTTTTTAAACGAAGCGGGCTTCCGTGTGAACCCCCACTTCAAGCAGTGCCAGACCATCGAAGAGGCGATCGGATACTGCGATGGGTGGGAGACGAAGCGCAAGACGCTCGACTACGACATCGACGGAATGGTGATCAAGGTGGACGACCTCGATCAGCAGAGACGGCTCGGGATGACGGCGAAGAGCCCCCGCTTCTCGATCTCCTACAAGTTTCCGGCGGAGCGGGCCCTCACCCAGGTGCTGGGGGTCGAGATCCAGGTGGGGCGGACAGGGGCGCTGACCCCGGTCGCGAATCTCAAGCCGGTCTTGTTGGCGGGGACGACGGTGGCCCGGGCGAGTCTTCACAACGAGGATGAGATCCGCCGCAAGGATGTCCGGGTGGGCGACTTCGTCCGGATTGAGAAGGCGGGGGAGATCATCCCACAGGTGGTGGAGGTCCTGAAGGAAAAGAGAACCGGCAGGGAAAAGGTCTTTCGGATGCCTGAAAAATGCCCGGTCTGCGGAGGGAAAGTCTTCCGGGATGAAGAGGAGGTGGCCGTCCGCTGCCAGAACCTCGCTTGCCCCGCGCAGCTGAAGGAGCGGCTGATCCATTTCGGCCAGCGGACCGCGATGGACATCGAGGGGCTGGGGGAGGTGATGGCCGGGCAGCTGGTGGCCAAGGGCCTGGTGAAGGACTATGGGGATTTGTACCGGATTCCCAAGGAGAAACTCCTGATGCTGGAGCGGATGGGGGAGAAATCGGTCGAGAACTTCCTTCGGGGAATCGAGGCCTCCAAAGGGAGGGGTCTGGCCCGCCTGATCTTCGCCTTGGGTGTCCGGCACATCGGCTCCGCCAACGCGGAGGCGCTGGCCGAGCATTTTGGCTCCCTGGAGAAGCTCTCCCACTCCGCGAAGGAGGAATTGACCCGGATTCCGGAGGTGGGAGAGGTGGTGGCGGAGTCGGTCGTCCAATTTTTCAGTTCTCCGGCGGCGCTGAAGGTGCTGGAGAAGCTTCAAGCCGCCGGCCTCAGCACCGAGGAGAAGGGGGTCAAGCTTCTTTCCAGGCGCCTGGCCGGCGAGATGGTGGTCTTTACCGGTGAGATGGGCCTTCCCCGCCCCGAGGCCCAGGAGCTTGTGCGCCGGCACGGCGGGGGGGTGGGCTCCAGCGTGACCAAAAAGACGACCCTGGTGGTGCGGGGAGAAGCGGCCGGCTCCAAGGTGCGCGAAGCCCAGGCGCTGGGAATCAAGGTCATCGGCGAAGCGGAATTCCTGAAACGGATCGGGGGTGAGAAAAAATGAAAGCGGTACCCGCTTTTTTCTATCGCCTTATCGCGTTGGCTCTCATGGGGTCTTTTCTCTCTTCCGGCTGTTCTCCGGAATGGAGGCGGAAGTTCATCCGGAAGCGCAAGAGCGTCGCCGCCCAGCCGATTCTGGTGCTGCAGTCGGATGAGCAGGCGACCACTCCGCCCCACATCCGCTATCAGGAGCATTACGCCTACTGGAAATCCTGGCACTCGGAGCTGTTGGGCTCTCTGGGGCAGATCCGAAAGCGGGACCTCCAGTACTTCAACGGGGCCATCGGAGAGCTGCGGGCGATGTCGGAGGTTCTCTCCGGCCCTCCCCAGGAGCGCCTCAGGCAGATTCTCATTGAGCTGGGCGAGATCCGGGAGGTCCTGGAGAAATCCCCCGAATCCTCCCGGGCGGCCGCCTCCCTCCGGAGCCGCCTGGAAAAGCTGAGAAGAGAGATCGACAAGAAATTCCACTACTCGAAAGTGAAGAAGTGGGTCCCTCCTGGCAAGAGCTCATCGGGCAGTTCGTAAATTTCATCCGGCTGGAGCGGGGCCTAAGCCCCCACACCGTTGCCGCCTACCGGAACGACCTGACCCAGTTTTCCAGGGAATTCTCGAAGAAGCCGCCTGCTTCCGTCACCCGCGGTGAAATCCTGGAGTATCTGATGAAGCTGCGGGACAACCATCTCAACCCTTCCTCCATCGGGAGGAAGCTCGTTGCCGTCAAGGTCTTCTACCGGTTCCTTCTTTCCGAGCAGCTTGTCACGGCGGATCCCGCCGGCGTCATCGAGTCGCCGCGGCTCTGGAAGCGGCTTCCGGAATCGCTCAGCGTGGAGGAGGTGGAACGGCTGCTCAAGTCGGTCTCCGGAAAAAAAGGCGCCAACGGCCTCCGGGACCGGGCGATCCTGGAGCTCTTGTACGCCACCGGCCTGAGGGTCTCCGAGGCGGCGAACCTGAAGCTGAGCGATCTGAATCAGGAGGCCGGGTTCTTGAGGTGCCTGGGGAAGGGGGGGAGGGAAAGGGTGGTTCCGGTGGGCCGGAAGGCCCTCGAATGGATCCAGAAATACCTCCAGAAAAGATCCGACTCCAAACAGCTTTTCCTCAACCGCTTCGGCAAGGCCCTCTCCCGGCAGTCGATCTGGATTCTCCTTCAGAATACCGCCAGGATGAGCGGCCTGAAGAAGCGGGTCACCCCCCACACCCTCCGGCACTCCTTCGCGACCCATCTTCTTGAGGGGGGAGCCGATTTGAGGGTGGTTCAGGAGCTCTTGGGCCACGCCACGATCGCCACCACCCAGATCTACACCCACGTCGACCGCGCCCGCCTCAAGGCGATCCACGCGAAATACCATCCTCGGGCCTAAAATCCGTTAGAAGTACGTCAAGTTTTTGATCGTGTAACTTATTTCAAATATATAAGATATGTCTATTCTTTAAGCCGAATCTTCCAATAAAGTCAATCTTTGAGTATACTTTTACCATAACTCTTTGCCTCCATGAAGGATAACCTCTCTTCCCTAACGAAGGGCTTTGCATGGCTCCTTGTCTTGAGTCTTGCCTTGAGTCCCTCCTCTGCCTGGGCTTTGCGCGTTAAAGCGACCGAGGAGCAACAGACAGGTCTTGAAGAGCTCGCCACCGCCCTCAAGCGGGCTGCCAGGGATGCCGGACTCCTCTCCCGCGAGCCGCGCCAAACCTCCGCCGCCGGGCTGGAGGAGTTGACTGAAGATGAGGAGATGCTCCTGATGGAGGCGGCGGATCGCAGCTACAACAGCAAGCTATGTTGGTTGAATCAGGCGTGGACGCCGGCCCGTTGGGTGGTGGAATCCAACTACATTGACCAGGCGATGGGGGTTTACGGCCAGGGACCGAGGGCCAACCCAATCCGGGCGAGGGAAGCGGGGCAGGTTTCCCGGGCCCTTTCTCAGTACCAGGGAAGTTATTTCAATGGGTGGTCGGTGGTGGCTGACGAGCTGATCCAGTGGCAGGGGGCGGTCCACAGCCCGCACACCGGCTGGATCTACATCGGCGCTGAGGCGATGGCTGAGGCGAATGCAGAGCTGATCCTGGCGATTATTCTCCGGGAGGATCTCGGGCCGATTCAGGAGTGGGCGAAAGAACGTTGGCGTCCGCCAGTCATTGTCTCCAAGCCAGCCCCTCCCAGCACCGCAAAGCCTCCCGGCCAGTCGGAAAGGACGATCCCATCGGCCGTCCTGCCGGAACCTGCGCCGGGGCGCGTGGCGGCGCCTCCTCCAGCGCCGGCCGCTGCGCCAGAGAAACCGCCTCTCTACGAGCAGGTCGAGCAGGAAGTGGATCCAGCCGATTTCCGAAGAGATCTGGCTCGGATAGTTCCCCGCCTGCTGGCCGGCGACCTCACTTTTCCTCGTCTCATCACCACGGGATACTCCCCGCTTGGGAGAATGTCCAGTGGAAGCGTCAACCTATCCGGCCTGGATCAGGATCGGTTCTTTGCCCTGCTCCAGCTTCCCCGGAATCCAGGGGAATCGGCCCCCTTTGCTCCGATCATACCTCCTCAAGCTATTCAGGGAGCGACCGACCGGTATCTGTATGAAGTGAAGTTGTATGATGACCCGCCCTGGAAGCCGCCCAAGACGCCGCGAGACAAACTGTTTGAAAATCTTGACAGGAGGATGCAGGAAGCCAAATCCCGCCTGGCGATTCCTCCGGGGGAGGTGCTTCCTCGGTTCGATGTGCGCAAGCGGCAGGTTGAGGAGCTCGCGTCGGCCGCCTACAAGATTCTGGAAAGCAAGGAAAAAGAGGGAAATGGATCCACCCAATGGGAAGGGCTGAAAAAGAAATACCCCGAGGCTCCGGCGACCCTGGAGGCGGTGCGACGGATGCTCGATCAACAGGTATTCGACTTCGCGGAGGTCAACAAGGCCCTCAGGACCCTTCAGAAACGCAGGGTGGGAGACAAGATTCCCGCAAAAGTAGTCCGCCAGGCCTACGACCGGCTCATCCAGGCTTGGGCGGACTGGCTGCCGGCCCGGTCCATTCTCCAGAGCTACCTTCGGTTCCTCCCTGCCCAGGAGGAGGAGCTGGTTGATCTGGCGCCCTTTTCCGGGATCCTGGAAAACCTGCTCGTTGAGGCCTGCCGGTCGAGGGCTTTTCCCCTTCTGGAGGAGGGCTCGGCCAAGGTTCTTCAGGAGGGCTTCAACGACATGGCGCAGGTGGCCCTCGGGGGGCGGATCCGCCGGCTGAAAGAGGAGTTTGAACAGGGAGATGACGACGGCCGGATCGGATGGGATTTCTTAGAGACGCTCGGCGCGCTCTTCTTCGTCGA
>JACPXA010000077.1 GCA_016196785.1 Elusimicrobiota bacterium | reverse complement strand
CGAAGGTGGTCCCGGTCGTTGTGGCCACGACGTTCTCCCATCGGACATGCGCGGCAGGGTGCGTTCCAAAGGTCGCAACATCGCAGTGAGCGTAACGTTCCATGAATGGCATCCAAGGATCGTCCCGATTAAGGACCGCCCGTTTGTGACGGGCCTTCGAGCCCGGACGGGAGAGCATGGTCAACAGCCGCGCTTTAGCCTCGGCATACGCTTCCATGGTCTTGTGAAAATCCAGGTGATCGCGGGTGACATTCGTTACCACCCCGACATCGAACTCAACATCCTCGACCCGCTGTAGTGCCAGGGCATGGGAGGAGACCTCCATCACACACCCGAAGAGCGTCCGATCTACCATCTGTCTGAGGAGCGTGTGCAGATCATCTGCCAGCGGGGTCGTGTTTGAGGCTTCCCGCACCTCAGAACCTAGCCGATACGCCACGGTCCCCAGCACCCCTGTCGTCAACCCCGCCGCCTCAAGAATCCCCGCCAACAGAGACGCCACCGTGGTCTTCCCGTTGGTCCCCGTGATGCCTGCGATCCACAGTTTCCTAGCTGGGAACCGATGGAACCGCGCCGCCAGCCGTGACAGGGCATTCAGCGCATCAGAGACATAGATAGCGGTCGCCCCAGGGACACCAATGTCTTCTTCCAGTACCACTGCCGGGGCGCCGGCCCGAATCGCTTCCCAGAGATAACGGCTGCCCCGGTCCCGGGCGCCGGGGAGAGCCACAAACAGGTCTCCCGCGTGCACCTGCCGTGAATCGTGGACCACGCCGTGGATCTCTACATCGGTAGATCCGACGACCCGAGCCGGGGTTCCTTCCAAGAGCTCGGCCAACGACATCACGGGAGGTCTAGTCGTGCTGGCTGAGAAGTCGTGACCGCAGAAGCGACGGTCGGATGGGGAGCTGGAGAGGTGGGACGGACTCCAAGGTATTGCATGGCTTGGGTGGCAAATCGAGCAAACAGCGGGGCGGCAACCTCTCCCCCCCACGAAACCCCTTGCGGTTCATCAATGAACACCCCGATCGCTAAGCGGGGCCCCTCCACGGGAAGAAATCCACAGAACGATGAGAGAAAGCGGGTGGGTGAATAGCGGCCTGCCTGTCGGTCAAATTTTTGTGCCGTGCCCGTTTTCCCAGCGACCCGGTAACCTGGCACCCACGCCTTGGTGCCTGTGCCTGTTTCAACCACTTCCTCAAGGAGCTGTGTCAGTACCGCACAGGTTGGTGGCGAGCAAACCCGACGGATCGCCCGCGGTCTCTCCCTGCTCGTTGGGACCGCTTGCACCCCGCGAAGAATCCGCGGCTCCATGAGCACACCGCCATTGGCGATGGCAGCGTACGCGTTGACCATCTGCAGTGCAGTGGTCCCCACCTCGGGACTTTCTCCGGGCAAACCACTGCTGGATACACTCCCAAAGCCAAACGCCCTGGCCATCCGATAAAATCGTTCCTTCCCAATGTGAAGTCCGAGCTTGGCCATGCCAATGTTTGAGGAATAGGCCATCACCTGATGGAAGGGGAGGTCGCCTTTCGGCTCATGGTCATGGATGGTGAACCCATCCACCACAAACTCCCCATTCTCACAAAAGAAGCGATCCTCCCAACCCACCAACCGTTCTTCCAGGGCCGCTGCCGCGGTGACGAGTTTAAAGGTGGACCCGGGTTCAAAGGTTTGGCTGACCGCCGCGTTGGAAAGGATGGGAAGATCGCCTTGCCACTGGTTCGGATCGAACCCCGGCCGGTTGACCAATGCCAGCAGCTCGCCCGTTGATGGATCTTGGACGACCATGATGCCTCGTTTGGCACGAGTCTCGCGCATCCCCTGTTCCAATACCTGTTCAGCCAGATATTGCAGGGTCCGATCCAAGGTGAGCGCGAGGGAAACCGGAGGGATCAACCGGTCCTGCGTTCCAGCCCTCCACCCACGCCCAGTGGTGGCGATGGGGCGGCCCAGGGCATCCCGTCCTATTTGGTATTGAAGAGGGACTCCTCGAAGGATCGCCTCCGCCACAAATTCGACTCCTGCCAACCCTTGCTGATCCGCCCCCACCACCCCCAGGACATGACAGGCCAACTCTCGTTCTGGGTAGACCCGTTTGGGTTCAGGGAATTCAACGCTCATCGCCAACACATGACCAGATCGGTCGGTGATGATTCCCCGAGCGGCTTGACTTTTGAGGATCCGATAATGCTGCCGCTGCGCCCGGTCTTCCAAGGCCCCATGACGAATGATCTGGATCCACAATAAACGCACGCCTAATGAAATGAACAGTACGATGCACCCAACAAACGGAACCAGCAGCCGGCGACGATTCATAGCCCGGGGAGATCGTGAGGGATTGTGATGATCTCTTCAGGTCGGGGGGATCGCATTCCTAAGGTCTCTTTCGCAACCATTCCCACCCGCTCCAAGGCAGTCAGCGAACTGAGCCGGACGCGTTGGTGAACGACGGCATTATGGAGCCGGGCCACCTCACCTTGCAACCGCTCCAGGCGATAGCCCAACCGGATGCCCTCAATGTGTTGCCAGACATACGCTAAGAGGAGCACCGCCGCACCCAAAATCAGCAACAGATGGTTGCGAGTTGCCTTCATAGCCGTTGGAGAACTCGAAGACGGGCGCTCCGCGCCCTGGGGTTGACCTGAATCTCTTGGAGAGTAGGTCTAAGCGGCTTCTTGGTCACCGCGGCAAATCCATGTCCATATCGTTGAAACGCTTGCTTCACGAGACGATCCTCTATGGAGTGAAAGGCCAGACAGACTAAACGACCCCCAGGAGTTAACCGTGGGGGTCCGACTGCCAAAAACCGTTCAAGGTAGGTCGGTTCATCGTTGACGGCCATGCGGAGTGCCTGAAAGGTACGCGTGGCGGGATGGAGTCGCTGTCCACGCCTGGGGACCGTCCGAGTGATGAGCTGCGCTAACTCTCTGGTTCCCTGCAGAGGGGCTTGGCGGCGCGCGAGACAAATCGCCCGGGCGATTCGCTCAGCGTAGGGTTCTTCCCCATACTGACGGAGCAAGGCGACTAACTGCTGGGGGGACAACGTGTGCAGGAGATCCGCCGCGGTCTTCGTCTGGCGCTGGTCCATCCGCATATCCAGCGGCCCTGCATGCAGAAAGCTGAAACCGCGTTCTGCATCTTCCAACTGCATCGAGGAAACTCCCAGATCAACCAGGAGCCCTTCGATCTGGGTCACATGCATGGAATCCAGAAGATCAGGGAGCTCCGAAAAATTGCCTTGAAGGCAGACGGCGCGTTCACCATAGCATCGGAGCCGTTCCTTCGTGACCACCAGCGCCTTTTCATCGCAGTCAATGCCAATCAGTCGTATGGTCGGATTCGCTTCCAGGATCGCGCTGGCATGTCCCCCCAACCCCACAGTGGCATCCACCATCACCCCGCCGACAGGGAGGGCCAAGGCCCTCGCGACCTCGGCCAGCATGACCGGCCGATGAATGGCCGTTAGAGCTCTAGGTGTGGGGCCAACCGCTGAAAGCTCCCTTCCGCATGGGGCACATAACGACGCCATCGCTCCTTCGCCCAGACCTCAATATGTTGAAGGACCCCAATCACCACAGCATCTTGGCGAATGCCGGCGTACTGGCCGAGGGCGTGAGGGATAAGAATGCGACCTTGGGGATCAAGGGATACCTCACTCGCCCAAGCGAGGAAGGCTCGTTTGAAGGCGCGTTCTTCGCGTTTATCCCTGATGGGCAGCTGGTCCAGTCGGTTGGCAAGCCGGCGCCACGTGACCACCGGGAACAGGTACAGGCACCGCTCAAGGCCACGTGTCAAGATGAACCGTTGCGGCTGACGATGTTCCCTGAATCGGACGGGGATGAACAACCGATTCTTCCCATCCAACGCATGTTCGAACTGTCCGAGAAAAAGCGCCTCAGCCCCATCCCCCACACTCTTCCCCACTTTCCCCCACTTTCCACCCCAGTATATCCCCGCCCTGGTGTGGTGTCAAGGGGAAATGTGAGGACTCATGGGAACGACCTGTACCCCGAATTCTGTTCCCCGCTCACTGGAGCGAGGTGAAGGCCATTCCTCTGGCCCCGGTTTCGCAACCGGGATCTAGCGACCAACCCGGGGGTTTAGTCATTTACGGAACGGGTCATTCCGCGCCGTCGGTCCCGCGCGGGCAACCAACGGACTCCCCCCTGCGTGGTCTTGCTCCCGATGGGGTTTGCCATGCGTCGCCAGTTGCCTAGCGACCGGTGAGCTCTTACCTCCCCTTTTCACCCTTACCTGCGGCTTACAGACTACACCGTTCGGCCGCAGGCGGTATGTTTTCTGTGGCACTGTCCAGCCCCCGCTTCAAGCGAGGGTCCTCGCGTTACGAGGCATCGCGCCCTGTGGAGTTCGGACTTTCCTCTGCGAGGTCCGTGGACCGTTCACCGGTCCCGGTGATCCCGCAGCGACCCTCCGGTCGTTCCCATGAATCCTTAAGGGGGCGTAGCTGCGTTCGGGACGGTGAGCAATGTCGAACCGCTACGCTTCTGGCTCACTCCGCCACAACCCCTGGCTCCCCCCTATCAGCGGCGACTCGAGACTCTGGAAGATACAGGATCCGGGCGCAGATGTTACAGAACACGAGTGCCTGGTCCCGTTTGACCTCGTTGATCAGATGTGGCGGGAGCCGCATGTGGCAACCCGAGCAGATTTCCCCTTTGATCGCCACGATCGCCGGTCCCCGGATACCCGCATGAATCCGTTCGTACTGGGAGAGCGCTGATGCCGCGATCCCCTGGGTCCGAGCGGCGCGTACCTCCTCGAGCTGTTTCAACTCCTGGGTCCGCTGTTCCTGTTCAGCCTGCCAAGCCTGAATCTGCTTGAGGAGTTCCGCCTCCCGACCTTTCCAGTGTTGTTCTTCCTGTTTGAGGATCGCCTGCTGGCGGTCAATCTGGTCAAAGAGAGCCAACAGTGCATCTTCCAACACTGATTTCTCTGCCTTAGCTCGGTCAATCTCTCCACACAGCGCTCGATAGGCCTCATTGCTCTTCACACTATTGAGCTCCGTGGTATGTTTCCGAATCAGATCCTCCTTTGTCTGGAGCTCAAGCTCTTTCTCTTTTCTGGCCATTTGCAGCTGCGTGGTGGCTTTCCGAACCTGTTCTAAGTCAACCCGTCCTTGCTCGATCTGCCGTTTCCCCCCTTCAATTTGTTCAGGGAGTTGCCGAAGTTGAGCGGCGACCCCTTCGATTTGGAGATCATGCTCCTGAAGGGCTAACAACAGACCCAACGGGGTATTCAGCATATCCATCTGGGCCGTGTAGGGATCGAACCTACGATCTCTGCTGTGTGAGAGCAGCGCTTTCCCGCTAAGCTAACGGCCCCTTTCTCAATGCCTGAGTTCAAGATCACCCTTCCGTTGGATGGCAACGAGCCCTCCGGTCACGATCACATTCCGAATCGTCCCATCCTCAGACTCAAACCACAATGTTGATGCTCCCGTCACTGTTACAAGGCGTCCATACGCACGAGGGATGTGCACCGATTGTCTGGGGAGGATGAACCTTGTCTCCCGACCTCCATCTTCAAAGGTTACCTTCTCCTCATAGGCCAAACTGGGAAAAAACGCTCCCCATTGAAATCCTGCTGCATGCGCTAACACCCACCCCCCAACGATTCCTAGACCGATCAATACCACTCCCCCTGTCGCCCTCAGCCACCATTTCTGCAAGGGTCACCTCCTCAAAATTATAGCACTAAATTCACTGGGCCCTCCAGGATTCGAACCTGGGACCCTCCCGTTATGAGCGGGGCGCTCTCACCGCTGAGCTAAGGGCCCTTTGCTCGGTCAATTGTAGCAGATTCGATATCTCGGTTTCTCCCTCCTGAGGTCTTGGTGTCCACGGTGGTGTCCATCGGGAAGTCAATAGCTCCACCGCAATGCGCTCATGGTCTGGTGAGAGCTAGGGTAGATGACTTAGACTTACTATGCGGTTCGACGTTTACGAGTGAGTGCAGCGAGATCTTCTTTAGCGGCGTTAAAGAACTGGATTACCTGTTCTGGTGTCATCTTTCGAGTTTTCGCTGAAATTTTTCGCTTTAAAAACCTCGCCTCTCTCAAAGTCCTATCAATCGTTTTCATGACTCGATCATCTCCTGTGGCGTGACGATCTCAACATGGGGCATTGCTTCTTAGTTGTGCTCTTCGAGATTTTTGATGAGTTCCCCTTTCGGTATCTGGCAATGGATGGAAACCGAGTTGAGGAT
>JACPXA010000076.1 GCA_016196785.1 Elusimicrobiota bacterium | reverse complement strand
GCCATCCGGGTCAGGATATAGTTGGTGGTGCCGTTCAGGATTCCCATCATCTTCTCAATCCGATTGGCCGCTAGCCCTTCGTTCAGGGCTTGAATGACGGGAATCCCTCCACCGACCGAGGCTTCAAAGTACACCTGCACGCCGCGGGACCGCGCCTCGGTGAAGATGGGCCCCCAACACTTCGCCAGGAGCGCTTTATTGGCGGTGATGACATGTTTCCTTCGCTCGATCGCGCCCAAGACGATCGTCCGAGCCGGCTCATAGCCGCCGATCAGTTCGATGATGAGATCAAGCTCAGAGTCAGCGATCAAGCGACGATAGTCTGTCGTGCAGGGGATCCCTCGCAGGGAGATCCCGGGCCGAGGCCTCCGGAGGTCTTGGTCGCAAATCGCGGCTAATCGCAGCGGGGCGCCGATGCGGCGTTCAATCGCCGCCGGGTGACGCTGAAGGATCCTCACCACCCCCGTGCCCACGGTGCCCAATCCGATCAACCCGACCCGCACCGGCTTGGGGGAGCCTGGGCCGTGGCTTCGTTCGCTACGCTTCTGGCCCCGCTCGAAACTCTGTTGTGCTCGGTCGCGTCCGCGCCCTGCGCTCAACGAGTTTCTACGCGGGCCGCTTAGGCTCACTCCGCCACCGCCCCAGGCTCCCCCCCCGGGCCCCGGCTCCCTGGCATGCTCACAGGCTCCTGCCGGAGAAATTTCTTCAAGCGGAGGAGGGCGTCGTGAAACCGGTGGTCATGGGTCACAAGCGCCATCCGCACATAGCCTTCCCCACCTGGACCAAAGCCGACCCCTGGGGCTACCACGATTCCCGTCTCCTGAATCAACCGTTCAGCAAAGGCCAAGGAGCCTTGCGCCCGGAAGCGCTCCGGCAGGGGGGCCCAGACGTACATCGTGGCCTTCGGGGTCGGCACCTGCCAGCCGAGTTTGGCCAGCCCTTGCACCCATTGATCCCGACGTCGCTGATAGATCTTCACCGTCTCCGCTACGACGGCCAGCGGGCTCTGCAGCGCCGACACCCCGGCCAGTTGCAGAAAGGTGGGAACCCCATAGTCTATAAAGGATTTAAACTTCTCCACGTACCCCACGATGCGTTCCGACCCGCACATCCATCCCACGCGCCATCCCGCCATGTTGTACGTTTTCGAGAAGGAAAAACATTCGACCCCGATCGCCTTCGCGCCGGGCACCTGGAGGAAACTCGGCGCCACGTACCCGTCAAAGGTAATCTCGCAATACGGATTATCATGACACACCACGAGGTCGTACTTCTTGGCGAATGCCACGACCTCCTTAAAAAAAGTCAGGTCTTCTACCACCGCGGTGGTCGGATTATTGGGGTAATTTAACAGGAGCAGTTTCGCCCGCTGGGCGATGGCGGTCGGGATCGCTCCCAGGTCGGGGAGGTACTGGTTCTCTTGCCGGAGTGGGAGGAAAAACACCTCACCCCCCGCCAGAATCACCCCATTCCTATGGACCGGATACGCCGGATCCCCGACGAGTGCCAGCTCGCCCGGATTCAAGAGTGCCATCGCGAGGTGAGCGATCCCCTCCTTGGTCCCGATCAGCGCCAGCACTTCCCGTTCCGGGTCAAGCGTCACTCCGAAGCGCCGTTCCAGCCAGTCGGCGGCGGTGCGACGAAACTTCGGCATCCCCTTGGCCTGCGGATAGCGGTGGGTCGTTGGATGATGGAGGACGCCCATCCCCAGGTCAATCACATCGAGTTTCTTCGTAAAGGCCTCCCGTTTGAGCTGGTTAATACGGGAGAAGAGGTATGGGGGGAGTTGGGTCAGTTTGTCAGAACAACCAATCATACTCTCCCCTCGATTCGGGAGAGGAGGGATCCTCGCTCGCGTTCACAACCGCCTCTCCGACTAGGGCTGGCTCTTGATGAGTCTCTTGAGTGAGAAGCTCGGTTTGAAGGAAATCTTTCGGCCAGCCGGAATCTGGATGGTTTCTCCCGTCTTTGGGTTCCGTCCTTTGCGGGCCTTCCTCGGTTTGATTTTGAAGGTCCCAAGCCCGGAGAGCGAAATCTTGTCCCCCAACTTGAGTGCTTCCCGGATCGTCCGCACCAATCCCTTCACTGCCCGCGTCGCCTGGGATTTCTTCAGGCGTGACTCACGGGCGACCCGCTGGATCAACTGCGCTTTATTCATCCGTACCCTCCTTCTCGGAGCCTGTCTGAGTATTCCGTTTCGGCTACACCGGCAGGCTGTTGGCCTGCGCCGGCGTCAGGCTCGCTCGGCATACGCTCCGCCGTCGAGTATGCCCTCACTCGCCTTCCTTGGCTCGGCGCAACAGCCGCCGGTTCGCCATGAAAGCCATACTCGGACAGGCTCCTAGCACTATAGCATTCATGATTAAAAAAGTCAAGAAACTAGGGACGTATTTGCACCCATTACCTTAATGGCCTGCCCACTAACCCACTATAAGTATAACATTCATTACTAAAAAAGTCAAGAATCTTATGAAGCAATTATATTAAGAGGAAGAACGGCGGCGTTTCATGGCAGCTAGAACCTCCGGAGGGACCACAACGCTGCCTAAGCGGTCTCTCCCGGTGCCCGGCCCATGGAAATCTGATCCTCCCGTGACCAACAGATGGTGCCGAGCGGCTATCTGTCGGTAATGGTCAATCACGACCGGCGAATGTTCTGGGTAATAGACCTCAATCCCCATGAGGCCAGCATCCACGAGTGACGGGATCTCTTGGTCCACGTGGGAAGCGGCTGGGTGGGCCACGACTGGAATCCCCTTGGCCTGTCGAATCGTACGAATGGCGGTCTGGGATGTTGGACCCCGCGACGGGACATACGCTGGTCCCCCCTCCAGGAGGTAGCGATGAAAGGCCTCCCCTCGGCTAGCAACGTAGCCTTTCTGATGGAGCGCGTCCGCAATATGCGGTCTCCCCAGGCTTTCCCCCTTTGACGCCGTCAGCACGTCTTCCCAGAGGAGGTTTAGGCCGTGCCGTTGCAACTTCTTCACCATCTCTTGAATCCGCGTTTGCCGGGCCTCTCGAAAGTGTGCCAACGCTCGCTGAAACTCAAGGTCATCCGCGTCAATCCAATAGCCCAAGATGTGACAATGGGACCCTTGTCCAGCGTTGATTTCAACCCCGGGGATGAGTTCGACCCCCATCGCCGCCGCTCGCTGTTCAGCCTTCGGGAGGCCGGCTGTGGTGTCATGATCGGTGATCGCGACGGTGGTCAGACCCGCCTCGTGAGCTCGCTCCATGGTCGCTTCAGCGGTCAGCGTCCCATCCGATGCATTGGTATGGATATGCAAATCAATGCCCATAAGGCTAAGTGTGCTATCTAGGGGAGCTGGGGGAGGTGGCGAAGTGATAGGCTAGCGAGCGGAGGGTTCCCCTTAGGCACGAGGGGTCTCTTGGCGGGCTTGGCAGGAGACGCAGTAGCGGGCCCAGGGCATCGCCCCCAACCGAGTGAGCGGAATCGGTTTTCGACACGATTCACACAACCCGTAACCGCCCTTCTCGATCTTCCGAAGGGCGGCCTCAATGTCATCGAGGGTTTGTTGCTCGGTATCGGTGAGCTCGAACAACATCTCCTTCTCCAGGGACTGGGTCGCGACATCCGCTTCGTCCCCTACCTCGGTGGAGGGGAGCTCTCGCTCCTTTTTGCGTTGGACCACGAGCAGCAAGTCCTCCCGTTTCTCCAAGAGCGTCTCTTTTAAGACTTTCAAGCGGGCGGGGTTGATGGGAGATTGTGATTGGGCCATGCTTGGTAGCGCTCCTCTCTCTTAGTGCAGCGTGACCACTTTAATGGTTCGTAACGTGTCGGTTTCTTGACCGCTGACGCGAATCTCCTTTTCCGAGAGCCCCATGAGGTAATCTTGGGTCTCCTGGGTGATCCGTTCGCCAGGGATCAAGACAGGGATCCCAGGGGGGTAGGGGGTTAGCGCCTGGGCGCTGATATGGCCGACCGCCTTGCTTAAGGGAATGCGCTTCGAGCGGTGAAACAGAAACACATCTCGGGGCATCATGACCATCTCCGTAGACAACGACGGCAATTGTAAGACCCAGTTGGCTTCCACGCCGTGATACTTCTGGTCAATCTCGCTGAGCGCCACACTGAGACGCGCAACGTCCTGACGGTCCGATCCGATGCCCAGAATGGCAATCAAGTTGAACAGATCGGCGCAATCAACCTGGATATTATACTCACGGTTCAAGATAGATTCAATCTGATGGCCAGAGAGCCCGGAGCGCGTGACGTTGATGGTAAGCTTCGTGACATCCAAATCAAAACCGCGGCGCTGGATCTCCGGTCGGGTGACGCAGAAAAAGTTTTGGAGGCGGTTGATGGCCTTCCGCCCTTCCTCCGCCCACCGAATGACTCGGTCCAACAGCCGTTCCCCCGCAAGCACCGCCTGCTTTCTGGCGGCGTCAATGGAGGCGAGGATGAGGTAGTTCGGGCTCGTCGTCTGCAGAAGGGACACGACCTTCCGCACGCGATTGGGGTCCAAGAGGGCGGACCGCATGTGCAAGACGGAACCTTGTGACAGCGCCGAGAGGATCTTATGGGTAGATTGCACACACAGGTCCGCCCCCGCCTCGACAGCCGAGACCGGTAAGTCCTTGTGAAACTTGAGGTGGGGCCCGTGGGCTTCATCCACGAGGAGGAGCTTCCCAAGACGGTGGCAGATTTCAGCGATCTTCACAAGGTTCGTCGTCACGCCGTTGTAGGTAGGGCTAGTGATGAACACCGCCTTCGCCTCGGGAAACTGCCGGAGCGCCTCTTCCACCTGTTCAGGGCTGGCGTCGAAGATGATATCGAGGTGTTGGTCCACCTGCGGTTGAATCCAAATGGGCCAGACCCCGGAAAGGATGATCGCGGAGACGATGGACTTGTGGGCGTTGCGTGAAAGGATCACTGAATCCCCCGGGTTGCACGCCGCCAGGAACATGGCGATGTTCCCTACGGTCGAGCCATTGACCAAGAAAAAGGAGTGCTCCACCCCGTATGCCCGGGCCATCAAGGCTTGAGCCTTCTTGATGGAACTCACAGGGTCATGGAGCGAGTCCACCTCTGGAAAGACGGTTACATCCATGCTGTAGACCGCCCGCCCGGTGAACCGTCGAAGCACTGGGTCAATCCCCCGTCCGTTCTTATGTCCCGGCGTATGGAACGACACCACCCGCCGCTTCGCGTGGCAGAGCAGGGTATCTAACAGTGGGGTTTTCGCCTGGCCTTTCACAGGGATTACTTGAAGAAGTACACCGGCTGTTTCTCGGTGAAGACCTGGCGCTCTCGATCGAGGAGCGTACGCAGATACTTGGGAAGATGGAACAACCCGGTGTGCGTCTCGGCGTCATAGAACCGGAGCGGCCCTTTGACCCGTTGGGTGAGCCGGCGTTGAATGGTCGTGACCGGCACCGACACGGGGTCCCACCGATTACTACAGAGGAGGAAGGCCCAGGGGACATCGAACGACGGGACGAAGGCGTAGTAGGCTCGCACTGTCCGAAAGACCTGCCGGAGGGTTCGATAGAGCACCGCGTGCAAATGGATCTGGAGCAAGTTACCGGAGCCCGCCTGGAGGGCGAAGAGGCCTCCCAGGGCGAGCCGCCGGGACAATTGCCGATAGAACTCCACCGTGTAGAGTGAATAGGCCGGCCCCTCTTCGATGGGCGACGGTAAGTCCGAGAAAATCACATCGAAGTGTTCGTCGTGCGCTGCAACGAACTGCTTCGCATCCTGGATGAGCAGTTCGGTCTTCGGGTGCTGGAATGATCCTTGGTGCCACTCGCGCAGGTAGCGTCGGCAAAACTTGATCACCTCGCCGTCAATATCCACCATCACCGCCCGTTCCACCGACCGGTGGCGGAGTACCTCCCGGAGCGTGGCGCCTTCCCCTCCCCCCATGATGAACACCCGCCTCGGGTGCGGATGGACGACGAGCGCAGGATGCACCAGCGCCTCATGGTAGATGAACTCGTCCAGCGCCGCTGACTGCATCTCCCCGTCCAGGATGAGGCAGCGGCCAAACGAATACGAATCAGCCACCACCGCGCGCTGAAACCGTGTGCGGCAGCGGACCAGGTAGCGCCGAAGATGATGGCGGTGCGCCTCGTGGCGGGTAAACCACTCCTCAAACCAGAGCCCGCGCATGGGGTGGGTTACGGCTTATGCTTGAGAGGACGGCTCGACAGAGGGCGCAGGATGCCCCGTTTCATCTCGAGGGCGGTGGTATGTTTGGCATGGAACTTACGGACGAGATAGGAATAGGCCGGCCATGGGTTAATCTCAGAGCCACAGGTATAGATATCAATGGAGGCAAACGCATACTCCGGCCAGGTGTGGATGGCAAGATGCGATTCGGCAATCACGATCACGCCGGAGATCCCGTGCGGGTTAAAGGTGTGGAAGACGACATCCACCACATGGGCCTTCGCCCGCTTGGCGGCCTCCACCATGATTCCTTCCACCTTCCGCACGTCGGTAAGGATCTTCCGGTCACACTGGTACAGTTCTACGAGGAGGTGCCGCCCCAGTGCCTGCAATCCGTCACCTCACACCAGGTGATGGTGCCATGGTGGCACCACCATATCACATTTATTTTTTCACTGTCAAGTTTTCAGGGGGGACGAAGCCACGCCCCCGGTTCTCCTCAAGCAGTCACCGATCGTGTTTTATTCACGAAGAGTTGAGCCATTTTATGGAGCCCAAAGAAAAGGCCCACATAGGTGAAGTCTCCCAGCAGCATGTTTCGATAGAAGGGAAGGCTGATGATGAGGTTTTCCGTGAAGGTGTTTCCGATAACCCCACCCTGTCGCCATGAACCGTAACAGGTCACCACATAGAAGAAGGTGGAACCCAGCAAGGTCGCGGCAACCGTCGAGCCGACATGGAGATGATTCCGTAGCCAGACGCCGAGGGCGACGATGACGAGGAAACTTCCATAGACGTACCCCACCGTTGGGTGAAACCCTAAGAAGGCATCGCTGATGAGGAGTGCCCCCAAAGGAACAACCCAGGCAGACCGCTTGTTAAAATACACCCCACTATAGATGGCAAGCGCGGTGATCGGAGTGACGTTGGGTGGATGGGGAACGACTCGACTCAGGACACCAATCAAGATCAAGAGATATGGGATCATTGTGACTCCTCCTTGGGATGGATCGTTCGGCGTGAGCATTGGCTCAGCCAACGTTGAACGACACTTGGTTTCGAGGCAAAGTGGAGGTGGACGTAGCCAGCCAGGCTGCGGCGCATCTGCCAGCCATCGGGTTCCTGAAGCTGCCGCCCCTCATGGCGAAGACCGTTAGCGAGAGACGTCGTATGTGGAACCCGTCGTTTCAATTTCAAGCGAGAGAAGTGAAACACGTGTCCCCGGAACGTCTCACCCCGGGTGAGCAGAAGGTTGTCACGCACCGCCTGCCCATGCACGTAGGCGAGCTTCAGTGATCTTTCCATCACGGTGTTCCAAGGGAAAACCCCAGCCATCGGCCACGAGCGTCCTCCGAAGTCCCTGAGCGATTCCCCGAGGTACATTAATCCACCGCACTCGGCATAGATCGGGAGGCCACTCTGCGCCGCCCGCCGGATTTCTGCTTGTAATGGGGTGTTCTTCGATAAGGCCTGTGCATACACCTCTGGGAACCCACCGCCAAAGTACAACCCCTGAATGCCATCCGGAAGGCATCGCTCCTCTGTAGGCCGGAACGGAAGGATCTCGGCCCCGTAGGCTTCCAGAATTTCGAGGTTGTCCGGATAGTAGAAACTGAATGCGCAGTCCTGAGCCACTCCGATACGAACTCGACTGGGGTATGAGTCAAGGTGAAGGTGGCTGCTATAGAGCGTAGGTTTAATGCAACCTAAGGATGGTGCTGACTGCGCCGCGCGGAGGAGGTCGTTCCACCGGACCTGACTCGAGAGCTGGCCGCGTAGCGCGCGTAACCACGGTCCGGGGAGTCGCCTTTCCTGACTAGGGACCAGCCCCAAATGACGCTCAGGCAGTCGTAGCACCTGATCGTGAAAGAGGTAGCCGAGCACCGGGACCCCGGTCGCTCGGTGAATGGCGTCTGTCACCCATTGGAGGTGGGCCATGTTCGCGACGCGGTTGAGGAAGACACCCGCCAGGTGCACCCGGGGATCATAGCGCTGATACCCCAGCACCATCGCTGCCGCGGACCGTGCGAACCCCCAAGCGTCCAGGACAAGGACCACTGGGCACTTCAGGAGACGGGCGGCATGGGCACTAGAGCCCCGCTCATCCACCCCGGAATAGCCGTCGAAGAAACCCATGACCCCCTCAATGACACACAGGGTTGCTCCGGGAGCCCCATGGAGGAAGATCTCCCGTAGCGTCTCTTCTTTGCACAAAAACGAGTCCAGGTTCCTGGAGGGACGGCCGGCCAGCGCGGTGTGGAGACTTGGATCAATGTAATCCGGTCCGACCTTGTAGGGTTGCACCACCTGGCCGCGCCCGTTAAAGCCATCAATGAGTCCCAACGTGACGGTGGTTTTCCCCACCCCGCTGTGCGTCCCGGCGATCAGGATCCGTGGGGGACTGGCGCTCGCGGGGTTCATCGGATGAGTGCCCCCGGGGCTCGTTGTTCGAGCGCAGCAAGGATTTCTTCAACCAGCGTCAATGTGCCGGTCAATCCCATCAGCGGTCGGAAGGTGAGTCGGGGGCTCCCCCAGATGGGGCTGGAAAGCCCGACGAACCCGGGGGGATCCTCCCACAGGCTGCGGGCGATGGCCCGCTCGTAGTGACTGCCCAAGATGATGTCCGGTCGTTCGGCGGCGAGCGCCTCTCGAATCTGGAACTGATCGGGTCTGACCAGATGAGGGTAATCGACGCCTTTCTGTTGAAAGAACGCGGTCAAGAAATCCATGTTGGACGGGGCAAGCTCGTGCAGGCCGACAAGGGTTGGGATCATCCCCAGATAGTCGGAGAGAAACAGCAGCAT
>JACPXA010000096.1 GCA_016196785.1 Elusimicrobiota bacterium | reverse complement strand
GTCTCAATGGTACTGGAGAGGTGAAATAATGGCAAGGGTCTCGTTACAGAACGTCACCAAGCGTTTTGGAGACACCGTCGTTGTAAAAGACGTGTCCCTGGAAATTCCCGACAAAGAATTCTGTGTGTTGGTTGGACCGTCCGGGTGCGGGAAATCCACGACCTTGCGGATGATCGCCGGGTTGGAGGAGGTCACGGAGGGGGAAATCTGGATTGGCGATCGTTTGGTGAACGACATTCCCCCCAAGGATCGGGATATCGCCATGGTGTTCCAGAACTATGCCCTCTATCCGCATATGACGGTCTATCAGAATATGGCCTTTGGGTTAAAACTCCGCGGCTATTCGCGCCGCGAAATTGACGCCCGAGTCCGTGAGGCGGCGGAGATCTTGAATCTGGACCGTTTTCTGGAAAGGAAACCGAAAGCGCTCTCTGGCGGTCAACGCCAGCGGGTGGCTGTCGGGCGAGCCATCGTGCGAAAACCCAAGGTGTTTCTGTTCGACGAACCGCTGTCGAACCTAGACGCCAAGCTGCGGGTCCAGATGCGTGCCGAACTCCAGAAACTGCACCATCGCCTCCAGACGACCATGGTCTACGTGACGCATGATCAGGTCGAGGCCATGACCATGGGGGACCGCATCTGCGTCATGCGAGATGGGGTGATCCAACAGATTGATACCCCCCTCGGCGTCTACAACCACCCGATCAACAAGTTTGTCGCGGGGTTTATCGGGAGCCCTCCCATGAATTTCATTAAGGTAGCGGTGGTGCAGGAAGGGGAGGAGATCTGGTTGGATGAGGGGCAGTTTAGCGTGAGGGTCCCCGCGGCCAAGCGATCGGCTGGCCTTCCCTATGTCGGACGGGAGGTCGTGTTGGGGATTCGCCCGGAAGATATTTACGATAAACTGCTCTACGGGAATAACTCGACGGAAGGCAAGATTGTCTCAGGTACCGTGGAGGTTGTGGAGCCCATGGGCAATGAGATCCTCTTGTTCTTGGTGGCTGGACGACACCCGATTGTGGCACGGGTGACGGCCAACAATGAAGCGCAGGTGAATCAGGAGATCGAGCTGATCTTTCAGATGGACAAGGCCCATCTCTTCGACCTCGATACCGAACGGCAGATATTCTGAGACTGGCGAATAACTACCCATCGGCTGCAATGTCGGCTGCCGGCCTCCGCCTGCGTCAGGCTCGCTCAGCATACCGTTCCTTCGTCAAGTATGCCGTCGCTCGCCTTCCTTGGCTCGGCACGGCATCCGACATTTTGCGACGAAGCGCGTTATTCGCCAGTCTCATTCTGAATTTCACTTGACACCCAACCTGTAGTATGGTATCCTTGTAGTAGCCCAGCATCTTGTGGTGTGGCTGGGTTTCGGTTTACCCGCTGTCTTCGTGGATCAACATGCGATGTCCCTTCTGCAGTCATCCAGAGGCCCGAGTCATTGATTCCCGGCCGTTAGATTCGGCCAGCGTCATCCGCCGCCGCCGCACGTGTGAAGAGTGTCGCAAGCGCTTTACCACGTACGAGCGGGTGGAGGCCATGCCGCTCGTGGTGCTGAAAAGCAACCAACGACGTGACCCCTTTTCGCGTGATAAGCTACGGGAGGGGATCCTCCGGGCATGTGAGAAACGGCCAATCTCGGTAGACCAGATCGAAAAGATTGTTTCTGAAATTGAGTATGAGCTGCAGGACTATGTCATGGAGGTCCCCTCCCGTGTCATCGGGGAAAAAGTCCTCAAGAAACTCTTTGTGCTGGATCCTGTAGCCTACGTCAGATTTGCTTCGGTGTATCGTCAGTTTCAGGACATTGACACCTTTTTACGGGAGCTCAAGAAGCTGAAGCGTGAAACGGTGAAGACACGGCGAGAGAAAGGAGAGTCAGCATGACGGAACTTGCCATACCGGTCCATCAACCGCGCGGACTGTCGGTGACCAGACGGTTCACCCAACTCGGGGTGGATCCCTATACGGCGTTCACCTGGGAGAACCGCTCCTCGACGATCACCAATCCAGACGGATCGCTGGTGTTTCATATGAAAGAGGTCCAAGTCCCAGCCCACTGGACCCAGGTGGCGACCGATATCCTGGCCCAGAAGTATTTCCGCAAAGCCGGAGTCCCTGCAGTCACACGAAAGATCGAGGAATCAGATGTTCCCAGCTGGCTCGAGCGATCCATCCCGGATGCACAGGCGCTGGCACAGTTCCCAGAGCGTGAGCGCTACGGGGGTGAGCGCGACGCGCGGCAGGTGTTCCATCGCATCGCGGGGTGCTGGACCTATTGGGGGTGGAAGCACGGGTACTTCATGACGGCGGAGGATGCGCGGGCCTTCTATGATGAGATGTGTTATATGTTCGCCGCACAGATGGCGGCTCCGAACTCCCCCCAGTGGTTCAATACCGGCCTGCATTGGGCGTATGGCCTCGAAGGTCCAGCCCAGGGCCATTGGTACGTGGATCCCGCGACGGGGGAGATGTGTTGTTCGACGAATGCGTACGAACACCCGCAGCCCCATGCCTGTTTTATCCAGTCGGTCCAGGACGAGCTGGTGAACCCTGGGGGGATTATGGACCTGTGGATCCGCGAGGCTCGGATCTTCAAGTACGGATCAGGAACCGGCTCCAATTTTTCATGCTTACGCGGGGCAGGAGAGCCCTTGAGCGGGGGGGGGCGGTCCTCCGGGCTCATGTCGTTTTTGCGGATCGGTGATCGTGCCGCTGGCGCCATCAAATCCGGAGGGACCACCCGCCGGGCGGCCAAGATGGTCACCTTGGATCTCGATCATCCTGATATTGAGGAGTACATCAACTGGAAATTGAAGGAAGAACAAAAGGTGGCCTCGTTGGTGACCGGTTCCAAGCTATGCAACCGACACCTCAACGCCATCATGCGCGCCTGCCACCAATGGCCCCAAAAACAGGAACGGTTTGACCGTCGGAAAAACCCGCCGCTGGCGGACGCCATCCGTCAAGCGCGCCTAGCCAACATTCCGCCGAATCTCATCGAACGAGTGATCCAGTTAGCCCAGCAAGGCTATACCTCACTCGTCTTCCCGGAGTATGACTCGGATTGGGATTCCGAGTCGTATGGCACGGTGTCTGGACAAAACTCCAACAACTCTGTCCGGGTGACCAACGCCTTCATGCAGGCGGTCCAGAACGGTGGGGAGTGGTCGCTCTATTGGCGGACCGAACTCGCAAACGCCAAGGCTGAAGGACGGCCCCCCGCCCCCTGCAAGACCCTCCGGGCTCGGGATCTCTGGGAGCAGATCGCCTGTGCCGCGTGGGCCTGCGCTGATCCTGGTCTGCAGTTCGACACGACCATCAACGAATGGCACACCTGTCCCGCCGACGGGCGCATCACCGCCTCGAATCCGTGTAGCGAGTACATGTTTCTCGATGATACAGCGTGCAACCTGGCCTCGCTCAACCTGATCAAGTTCCTGGATGTACACACGGGGCAGTTTGACATTCCGGGGTTCCGGCACGCCTGCCGACTCTGGACCATCGCGCTGGAACTGAGCGTGCTCATGGCTCAGTTCCCCAGCGAGGCCATCGCCCGCAAGTCCTATGAGTTCAGAACCTTAGGGCTGGGCTACGCGAACCTCGGCACCCTCCTCATGGTGAAAGGCATCCCCTATGATTCCGAGCGGGCCCTGGCGATCTGTGGGGCAATCACCTGCCTCATGCACATGAACGCCTATGCCACCTCGGCAGAGATGGCGCAGGTGTTGGGACCCTTCCCTGGCTTTGCCAGAAACCGTGAGGCCATGATGCGGGTCCTCCGCAATCATCGGCGTGCCGCCTATAACGTCCCACCGGACCAATATGAGGAACTCGCAGTCCTGCCGGTAGGCCTTCAGGGGGAGCATTGTCCGACGGATCTCTTACAAGCGGCCCGAGAGGAGGCAGACCGAGCGCTCGCGTTAGGCGAGCAGTTCGGATATCGCAACGCGCAGGTGACAGTCATCGCCCCCACGGGTACCATCGGACTCGTGATGGATTGCGATACGACTGGGATCGAGCCTGATTTTGCCCTGGTCAAATTCAAGAAGTTGGCGGGGGGGGGATACTTCAAGATCATCAACCAGTCCATTCCGCCGGCGCTCAAAACCCTGGGGTACACCCCGCAGCAGATTGAGAACATCGTCCAATACTGTCGGGGGAGCGGCACGCTCGCCAGTTGCCCCTCCATCAACCGGGAGTCCCTCAAGGCCAAAGGCTTCACAGAAGAGGTGCTGGCCAAGGTGGAGGCCGCCCTGCCCCAGGTCTTTGACCTGACCTTTGCCTTCACCAAATGGACGTTGGGTGAGGACTTCTGTAAGACGGTGTTGGGATTCTCGGACGCCCAACTGAATGATTGGACCTTCAACCTGTTGCAGGCGGTCGGCTTTACCGCCAGCGAGATTCAGGCGGCCAACGATTCCGTATGCGGCACGATGACCCTCGAGGGCGCCCCGCACCTCAAAGGCGAACACCTGACCGTCTTTG
The DNA here is from genome assembly GCA_016196785.1 of Elusimicrobiota bacterium. Classification (GTDB taxonomy): domain Bacteria; phylum Elusimicrobiota; class Elusimicrobia; order 2-01-FULL-59-12; family JACPXA01; genus JACPXA01. Next base: position 12,694 of record JACPXA010000096.1, on the reverse strand, counting down.
ACTGTGCCAACCGGTGCGGCAAGTATGGTAAACGATTCATCCGCCCCACCGCGCATGTCCAGATGATGGCGGCGGCGCAACCGTTCATCTCCGGGGCCATCTCAAAAACCATCAACCTTCCCAATACCGCAAGCGTGGAGGATGTCAAAAAGGGCTACGGGGAGTCTTGGCGGTTGGGGCTGAAGGCCATTGCCCTCTACCGCGATGGGTGCAAGCTGAGCCAGCCCTTGAATGCCACCGCCGACGAAGGGGATCTCCAACCGGTCGTTGCCGAACCTACCCCGCAGAAACCCGAGATCCTCCAGGTCGCAGAGAAGATTATCCATCGGTATATCGCCAAACGGCGCCGGCTTCCCGACCGCCGGGCGGGCTATACCCAAAAGGCCAAGATTGGCGGGCACACGGTCTATTTGAGAACCGGCGAATACGAGGATGGGACACTGGGGGAGATCTTCCTGGATATCCATAAGGAAGGGGCGGCATTCCGGAGTTTAATGAACTGCTTTGCCATCGCGGTGTCGCTCGGACTGCAGCATGGGGTGCCGCTGGACGAGTTCGCGGAGGCCTTCATCTACACGCGGTTTGAGCCCAGCGGGCCTGTACAGGGCAACCCCCATATCAAGATGACGACCTCCATCATTGACTACATCTTTCGGGAACTCGCGGTGAGTTATCTCAGCCGGTATGACCTGGCCCAACTGGAGGAAGGACGTGTTCAGATGGCGCCCCATGAGCAACCGGACTATGTCTCCGAAGAGGTGGTGGAGGAGCGGCGCATTCCCTACAAGGAGCCTTCTCCCTTTGGTATCCCTCGGTCGGAACGCGTCCGCGTCGTGAGTATTCCGACCCCCTCAAAGCCAGAGGCACCGGCGAATAGTCCGAAGGCCATGCCGATTTCGGAGGCCTCGCGTCCGCTGGAAGGGGCGAGACGGTCGGAATTGATCGCGCAAGCCAGGCTGAAAGGGTACGAGGGAGATCCTTGCGGAGAGTGTGGCCAATTCACGATGATCCGCAACGGGACGTGTCTGAAATGCAACACCTGCGGCGCCACCAGTGGCTGCTCGTGATACTGAGCTTCGGATAAATAAAGGGAGGTGAGGAATGGCCATTAAGTCGGATCGGTGGATTAAGCAGATGGCGTTGGAGCACCGGATGATTGAGCCTTTTGTGGAGCGACAAGTCCGGAATGGAGCGGTATCTTATGGGGTTTCTTCCTATGGCTACGACATCCGCGTCGCGGATGATTTTAAGATCTTCACGAATTTAAAAACGGTGATCGTGGACCCCAAAAACTTCAATGAGCAGTCGTTTGTGAACCATGCCGGGGATCACTGCATCGTCCCTCCCAATTCGTTTGCCCTCGCCCGCTCGGTGGAGTATTTCCGAATCCCGCGGAACGTGTTAGGGATCTGTTTGGGGAAGAGCACCTACGCGCGGTGCGGGATCGTGGTGAACATCACCCCGCTTGAGAGCGAATGGGAAGGCCATATCACCATTGAGATCTCCAACACGACCCCCCTCCCAGCAAAGATCTATGCCAATGAGGGCATCGCGCAGGTGGTATTCTTGGAAGGCGACGAGGTCTGTGAAACATCCTATGCGGACCGAAACGGCAAGTATCAAAAACAGCGGGGGATCACGCTACCTCGGGCGTAGGCTCTGGCGTGGGTAGTTAGGAGGAGGCATGGGGTTTTTCATTGGGCGAGATCGGGAGGCGCGACGCGCCTATGGGTTTGACGAGGTAGCGCTCGTGCCGGGGGCGGTGACGGTGAACCCGGAGGAGGTGGATATCTCCACTAGCATCGGGCCCTTGCGGCTTGAGATCCCGTTTTTGGCGAGTGCGATGGATGGCGTTACGGACGTCACCTTCGCCACCGCCATGGGTAAACTCGGCGGGTTGGCGGTGTTGAACCTGGATGGGATCCAGACCCGGTACGAACACCCGGAGGAAATCTTTGAGAAAATCTCCCAAGCGACTCCGGAGGAAGCCACCCGATTAGTACAGACGATCTACCAGGAGCCGATCAAGGAACGACTGATCGGGGAGCGGATTCAACAGATTACCGCCGCCGGGGTCCCGGCGGCGGTGTCCTGTATCCCTCAGAACGCGGCGCGATTCGGTCCATTGACAGTGGAAGCCGGAGCAAGCCTGTTTATCGTGCAGGCCACGGTCGTGACCGTCCGGCACCTCTCGACCAAATATCAGACGGTGGATCTCAAGCGGTTCTGTCAGGCGATGCGGATCCCGGTAGTCGTGGGGAACACCGTGAGTTATGATGCCACGTTAGAACTCATGGAGACGGGGTGCGCAGGGGTCTTGGTAGGGGTAGGTCCAGGGGCGGCGTGCACCTCGCGCGGGGTCATCGGCATCGGTGTCCCCCAGGTGACCGCCACGGTGGACTGCGCCGTGGCCCGAGATTTTTATGAGAAAAAGACAGGTCGGTACGTTGCCGTGATTACCGATGGAGGGATGTCTTCGGGGGGAGATATCTGCAAGGCGTTTGCGGCTGGCGCCGACGCGGTCATGGTCGGCAGCGCCTTTGCCCGGGCGAAAGAGGCCCCCGGCCGGGGATTCCACTGGGGGATGGCCACCCCGCACCAATACCTCCCTCGCGGGACTCGCATCCATGTGGGGGTGAACGGGACGTTGGAGGAGATTCTCTACGGGCCGGCGACGTTAGATGATGGCACCCAAAACCTGGTGGGAGCCCTGAGGACCTGTATGGGGAGCGTCGGGGCTCGGACCGTGAAGGAACTCCAACTAGCGGAACTTATTATTGCGCCAGCCATCCAGGATGAAGGGAAACTGTTCCAAAAGGCGCAGCGCGTAGGGATGGGGAAATGAGGAAGGGGGACAGACTTCCTATGGAATTGAAGTCTGTCCCCGGTCTATGATTGTCATCCTGGATTTCGGAAGCCAATATACCCAGCTCATTGCGCGCAAAGTCCGGGAGGCCAAGGTCTATTGCGAGATCCTTCCCTTCCGGACGTCGCTCGCTGAGATTCTTTATAAACACCCCACGGGGCTCATCCTTTCCGGCGGTCCATCGAGTGTGTACACCCCGGAGGCCCCACGACCGGATCCCCAAATCTTTGAGGCGAGGTTACCGGTCCTGGGAATTTGCTATGGGATGCAGCTGATCACCCAGCACTTTGGCGGCAAGGTCAAGAAGGCGCTCGAGCGAGAGTACGGGCCGGCTGAGCTGGTGGTCAGGCATCGGGACAGCCTGTTTCAACGGATCGCTCCCCGGGTGCCCGTGTGGATGAGCCATGGCGATGCGGCGGAGGTGCTCCCGCCGGGGTTCGTCCCGTTGGCCAGGACGAAAAATTCCCCATACGCCGCCATCGCCGACCCTGACCGAGGGATCTTCGGAGTACAGTTTCATCCGGAGGTCTCTCACACCCCGCGAGGTCCCCAGATCATCGCCAACTTTCTCTTTCGGGTCTGCCATGAGAGGCCTCGCTGGACGACGAAATCATTCATCCAACAGACAGTCCAAGAGGTCCAACAGCGGGTCGGCTCCCAGCAGGTCCTTTGCGCCTTGTCCGGCGGTGTGGATTCCTCTGTGGCGGCGGCGTTAGTCCATCGAGCGATTGGCGACCAGCTCTACTGTGTCTCGGTCAATCACGGTCTCCAACGGGCAGGGGAGATCGAACGGGTAGAACGGGTGTTCGGACGGCACCTCGGCGACCGGCTCATCGTGGTGGATGCTCGGCAGCGGTTTCTCGACAGGCTGCGCGGGGTTCAAGACCCGGAAGCGAAACGAAAGATCATCGGCAGCGAGTTCATTGCGGTGTTTGAGGAACAGGCGAGACAAATCGGGGGAATTCGGTGGTTGGTCCAGGGGACGCTCTACCCTGACGTGATAGAGAGCGTGTCGGTCAACGGGCCCTCAGCGACCATCAAAACCCACCATAACGTCGGAGGGCTTCCCCCGCGGATGCCGTTCGCCCTCATTGAGCCGCTACGGTTTTTGTTTAAGGACGAGGTCCGACGGGTTGGGAAATCCTTAAAGCTGCCTGCCGAGATCCTGAACCGCCACCCATTCCCCGGCCCCGGCTTGGCCATTCGGGTACTGGGGGAGGTCACGGCGGAGCGCTTGGAGCTGGTGCGCCAGGCCGACCGCATCGTTGAGGAGGAAGTCCGCCGCGCTTCTCTCTATGAGCACCTGTGGCAGGCGTTTGCGGTCCTCTTACCGGTGAAGAGCGTTGGAGTGATGGGGGACGAGAGGACCTATGAGCATGTCATCGCCGTCCGGGCGGTGGAGTCGGTGGACGCCATGACCGCGGACTGGGCCAAGCTCCCGCCCGAGGCGCTGGGACGGATCGCCAATCGCATCATCAACGAGGTGAAAGGGGTAAACCGTGTCGTCTACGATGTCTCTTCCAAACCGCCCGCGACCATTGAGTGGGAATAAAGGTGGGTTAGATCTTCCTCTGTTCGTCCAAGGGAAGGTGCGGGATGTCTATGATCTGGGGCCGTGGCTGTTGATCGTGGCCTCGGATCGCATCTCCGCGTTTGATCATGTCCTCCCGACGCCAATCCCATCGAAGGGAGCGATCCTCAATCAACTCTCCGCCTTTTGGTTTCGGGAAACGCAGTCCGTGGTTCCTAACCATCTGTTGACGACCGACGTGCTTCAGTATCCCCAGGTCGTCGCGCCTTTTCGGGACTGGCTCACAGGGCGCTCCATGTTAGTGAGGAAGACTGAGAAGATTAACATGGAATGTGTGGTGCGCGGCTACCTGGCGGGGTCTGGTTGGAAAGACTATCGGACGACCGGCGCGGTCTGCGGGATCCCGTTACCCAAAGGGCTGAGGGAATCAGAGCAACTCCCGGAGCCTATCTTTACCCCCGCGACCAAGGAAAGCGGCGGCAAACACGACGAGAATATTTCCTTCAAACGGATGCAAGCAATCATCGGCCGGGAACTGGCGGAACGCCTCAGGACCTTGAGCCTCGCGATCTTCCAGCAGGCCACCGTGTTTGCAAAAACCCGAGGGCTGCTCCTCGCCGACACGAAGTTTGAGTTTGGGGTCTGGGAGGGGCAGGTCCTCCTGATTGACGAGCTCTTGACCCCGGACTCCTCCCGCTTTTGGGATCAAGCCACCTACGCGGTTGGCCGATCCCAAGATAGCTTTGATAAACAATTCGTTCGTGACTACCTCGAATCCCTCGGGTGGAACAAACGCCCCCCCATTCCTCCCTTGCCGCCTGATGTGGTTCAGCGGACGCAAAAAAAATATCTCGAGGCCTACGAACGGCTCGTGGGATCCCCGTTTCGCTAGGGGGAGCCGGGGGCGTGGCTTCGTGAGCTACGCTTCTGGCCCTCCTCGAAACGCTGTTGTGCTCGGGCGCATGCGCGCCCTGCGCTCAACGCGTTTCTACGGAGGCCGCTTAGGCTCACTCAGCCACCTCCCCCGGCTCCCCCTTCAGATATCATGGTAAGGGCATCGACAGTTATCATCGTGAGCGTCGTTTACCGCCGGGGAGTCCGCGATCCGCTCGCCGCCTCCATCCGTCAGGAACTCCCCGAGTTGGGCATGCGGGTGCGGCGGGTCCATACCGCGCAACTGTATCGTCTCGTTGGGCGGTTAATGGATAGTGAAGTCAAGCGGATCGTGCGAGACTTGCTGGTAGACCCAGTGATTCAAGAAGCTAGGTGGGGACGGACAGGGGTATCATCGCCCAGTCTCAATGGGCGTGTCAGAGGTGCGGTATCGCTTGAGGTTTGGCTCAAGCCGAGGGTCACCGATGTGGTGGGGGAAAGCGTGTTGAAGGGTATCAGCGATCTAGGAATCTTAACGGTGGAGACCGTACGGGCGGGTACGGGATACCTCTTTGAAGGCCTGAAGGGGAAAGCCCAAGTGCAACAGATCGCCGAGCGGCTCCTCGTCAACCCCCTCATCCATGACTACCACTTAGGAGCGTGAGCCATGAGTCCATTTCGGCTGCAATGTTGGCTATCGGCCTGCGGCGGCGTTGGCACCCCCCTCAACGGCCATCCCAGTGGGGGAGCCCTTCTGGGCTCCCCCCTAAGGCTCGCTCGGCATACCGTTCCTTCGTCAAGTATGCAGTCGCTCGCCTTCCTGGCCTCGGCTCGATCGCCAACATTTCGCTTCGAAAGCACTCATGGCTCACGCTCCTAGGGGAGAAACAGTAGGCATGGGCCCCATAGCGGTAACAGGGGAGAGGGTTCGACAGATCCCGCTTCTGGCGGCGGCTGACGCGCAGTTAGAGCGGATCAGCCGAGAGGGATTGCTGTCATTGACGCTCGAAGAGATGCGGGTGATCCAACGGTACTTCCAGGAGCGTCAGAGAGACCCAACGGATGTGGAGCTGGAGACGTTGGCCCAGACCTGGTCGGAGCACTGTAAGCATAAGACCTTCCGGGGTACCATCGAGTTTGTCGGTCCACGAGGTTCTGGGACCCCATCGCCGCGGGTTTACCGCGATTTGTTGAAGGAAACGGTAATGCGGGTCACGGAAGAGCTGGCCGTTCCCTGGTGTCTTTCCGTCTTTCAAGACAACGCCGGCGTGATCGCTTTTGATGAAGAATGGGCGTTGGCGTTTAAGGTCGAGACCCACAACCATCCATCAGCGCTGGAACCCTATGGAGGCGCTGGAACCGGGGTCGGGGGGGTCATTCGGGATGTCCTAGGGGTGGGGTTGGGTGCCAAGCCGGTGTTGAACACCGATGTGTTCTGTTTTGGACCGGTTGATCTACCCGGGACGAAACTCCCGGCTGGGGTACTTGCACCTCGACGGATCATGCAAGGGGTTGTGGCCGGGGTGCGAGATTACGGGAATCGCATGGGTATCCCGACCGCAAATGGTGCGATTCTCTTCGATGAGGGCTATGTGGCTAACCCGCTGGTCTTTTGTGGGACAGTGGGGTTCCTACCGAGGGACAAGGTGTGTAAATCGGTCCAACCAGGTGACCTGATCGTGCTCATCGGAGGACGCACTGGACGGGACGGGATTCATGGCGCGACCTTCTCCTCCACGGCATTAACTGCAGGAATTTCCTCCAGCGTGGTACAGATTGGCCACGCCATTATGGAGAAGAAAATACTGGATGTGCTCCTCCAGGCACGTGATCAGGGATTGTACCGGGCTGTGACCGACTGCGGGGCTGGGGGATTGTCCTCAGCGGTCGGTGAGCTGGGCGCGACCTGCGGGGTTCGTGCCGATGTGGCCCAGGTTCCACTGAAATATTCAGGGTTGGCCCCGTGGGAGATCTGGCTGTCGGAGTCACAGGAGCGAATGGTGCTGGCTGTACCGCTGGCTACCTGGCCTACGTTGCAGGCACTCTGCGCCAGCGAAGGGGTTGAGGCGACCGCGATCGGCGAATTTACTAACGATCGAGCCTTGAGGGTCATGTCAGATAGTGAGAAAGTAGCGGAGCTCGATATGGAGTTCCTTCATCACGGGATGCCTCGTGTCACTCGCCAGGCCATCTGGCGGGATCGTGAACAGGTGGTGGGAATCCAGCCTCTGACACCCAGGGGTGCGGTGAAAGGCGGGCAACGACTTTCCCCACCGGGGAAGATCCTAAAACAACTGTTAGCCCATCCCAACATCGCGTCTAAAGAGTGGGTGATCCGGCAGTATGACCATGAGGTACAAGGCGGGAGCGTCATCAAACCGCTGGTTGGGGCTCATGCCGATGGGCCCAGCGATTCCTGCGTCTTTCGTCCTCGCTTAGACTCCTGGAGTGGCGTGGTAGTCGCGAACGGCATCAATCCATGGTACGGGATGATTGACCCCTACTGGATGGCGGCCTGTTGCATTGATGAGGCGTTGCGAAACCTGGTGGCGGTTGGGGGGGATGTGAGCTCGGCGGCGCTCCTGGATAACTTCTGTTGGGGCAATCCGGAGCATCCTGAGGAACTTGGCGGGCTGGTGCGAGCGGCGCAGGCGTGTTACGACGTAGCGAAAGGGTTTAGGACCCCCTTCATTTCCGGGAAGGATAGCCTCCACAATACCTGGCGGGATGCCCAAGGACAGGAGCGAGCAATCCCTGGCACCCTGCTCATCTCCGCGATTGGCCTCATTCCTGATGCGCGACAGGCGGTGACCATGGATTACAAGGTCCCTGGGGATCTTCTCTACCTCCTTGGTGAAACCCGAGAAGAACTGGGGGGTTCTCACTACCACAAGGTACTTGGGCGAACCGGTGGGCGAGTGCCCCGTCCTGAGGTGGTGACCGCCCGCCGTTCCATGGTGGCGTTACACCTAGCGATCCAGCGCGGACTCGTTCGGGCATGCCATGATCTCTCGGAGGGAGGACTGGGTGTGGCCGCCGCGGAGATGGCGTTTGCCGGCGAGGTCGGTGCGAACCTCGATCTGGCGAAGTTGCCATTCCGGGGACTCGATCGGATGGACCTCGCACTTCTCTTCTCCGAATCTCCTTCACGGTGGCTTGTGGAAGTCTCCCCCCATCACCAGAAGGCGTTTGAACAAGTGATCAGCGGGTTACCCTTCGGGTTGATAGGGAAAACCATCACCGCGAAAACCCTGGTTGTTCACGGAATCAATGGCAGGGTCATCCTCCGTGAATCCCTCGCTATCCTGAAACGGATCTGGCTCTCTTTCTCTCGGTCGTTTGCAGGGTCGAGACATGGTACAATTTTAGAGTCGGACAGAGCTCCCAAGGTCAAGGGAAAGAAATGAAAGGGTCAGGGCGAAAAGGTCATTTTGCAACGACGTCCCCGAGGGTTGTTGTCCTACGGACGGCGGGAACGAATTGCGATGGGGAGACCGTCCATGCGTTGCGCCTTGCGGGCGCCGAGGTAGAGGTTGTCCACATCAATGCCTTGCTGCGCGATCCAGAACGGCTGGACCGCTTTCAACTCTTGGTTATCCCTGGGGGGTTTTCCTACGGGGATGACATCGCCGCGGGGAAGATCTTGGCCAATGAGCTTCGGTGGAAGTTGAGGGAGGCGTTAAACACCTTTGTCGCCTCAGGCCGGCGGATCATTGGCATCTGTAATGGATTTCAAGTGCTCGTGAAAGCGGGATTCTTGCCGGGGTTCTCAGGCATGGATCCAGAGCCCTTAGCGACGTTGGGGGCTAACGACTCAGGGCGCTTCCAGTGCGAATGGGTCACGTTGAAACGCGAACGGTCTGCGGCCTGCTGGTTGGACCACCTCCCGGTCCGGTTTGATCTCCCCATCGCCCATGGTGAAGGAAAGTTTATTCCCAAAGACCACGCTTCGCTGCGGCGCCTCATTCGAAATCGGCAGATCGTGTTTCGATACCACGGGAGAAACCCCAATGGATCCGTAGCTGGCATCGCGGCCATCTGTAACCCGCAGGGGAACGTCGTCGGGATGATGCCGCATCCGGAACGTCATCTCACTATCTACCAACATCCATCGTGGAGTCGAAGGATCGGTGGAAATGGACAAGGTCACTTCCCCCCTCACCCCTCCCTCTCCCCCCTGGGGGGGGAGAGGATGAAGGTGAGGGGGGCGTGGAACTTCCGAGGCCAGAGGGGATCCGAAATGGCGGTGGGGTGTGAGTTTTTTCGTGCCGCAGTGACGAGCGGACAGGGGAAGGCATGGAACTAGATATGTTTCGGGATCGGTGTGGATTGTGCGGAGTGTACGACCACACGGAGGCAAGCCGGTTGGTGTATCTGGGGTTGTATGCCTTGCAACATCGTGGTCAAGAGTCTGCGGGGATCGTGGCGTCTGATCGAAAGCGGCTCCTGCGACATCTCGGGATGGGACTCGTCGCCGATGTGTTTAATCGCTCCATCTTGGATCGCCTGAAAGGGAAGCTAGCCATTGGCCATGTGCGTTACTCCACCGCTGGGGACACCGCGCTGCGGAACGCCCAGCCGCTCTTGGTTAACACCGCCCATGGCACGCTGGCCGTCGCACACAACGGCAACCTCACCAATGCGCTGACGTTGCGGGGAGAGCTGGAGAAGGCGGGATCCATCTTTCAGACGTCATCGGACAGCGAGGTGCTGCTTCATCTCATTGCCCGATCCCCTGCGTCTTCCCTCCGGGAAAAGATCGTGGAGGCGCTTCGGCAGGTCCACGGCGCGTACTCCCTGCTCTTTCTAACCAAGCGGGAGCTGATCGCCGTACGGGATCCCTATGGGGTGCGGCCGCTCGTCATTGGGAAACTGGGCCGAGCCGTGGTGTTTGCGTCGGAGACCTGTGCCCTGGACCTCCTTGGGGCCCGGTATGTCCGGGATGTCCAACCAGGAGAAATAGTTCTCGTGAATGGAGGAGGCCTTCAATCGTTCATGTTTCAGGAGGTTCCCAAGCAGGCCAAATGCGTCTTTGAATACATCTATTTTGCTCGCCCGGACAGTGCCATCTTTGGCGGCAGCGTCTATGCTGTCCGTAAAGCCCTGGGGCGTGAGCTCGCCCGTGAGGCGCCGGCTCAGGCCGATTTGGTGATCGCCGTGCCGGATTCGGCCAACGTCGCCGCGGTTGGCTATGCCGAAGAGTCTGGCATTCCCTACGGACTGGGGCTCATCCGCAGCCACTACATCGGGCGCACCTTCATCGAACCGAGGCAGGCAATTCGTGACTTTGGTGCGAAAATCAAATATAATGCCGTGCGCCAAGAGCTTGAGGGAAAACGCGTAGTGCTGGTGGACGATTCGATTGTGCGCGGGACGACCAGCCGAAAGTTGATCCGTATGCTCAGGGGGGCCGGCGTGAAAGAAGTCCACATGCGGATCAGCTCTCCACCTATTGTTGGTCCCTGTTACTATGGGATTGATACCCCGAGCAAGAAAGAACTCATTGCCTCGCACAAGACGGTAGAAGAGATTCAAACGTATCTCGGGGTGGAGAGCCTGCGGTACCTCAGCTTGAACGGCCTGCTGAAAGCGACGCAGATGGAAAGCCAACATTTTTGCACCGGCTGTTTCACGGATAACTACCCAATCCCCTTAACCGATATCGTCAACGCACGCCTAGGATTTCACGGATAACTACCCAATCCCCTTAACCGATATCGTCAACGCACGCCTATGAGCCGAGTACTCGTCATCGGGGGTGGAGGGCGCGAGCATGCGCTGGTGTGGAAACTCCGCCAGAGTTCCCAGGTTGAGCGGGTGTTCTGCGCCCCAGGCAACGCCGGTATTCGAGAGCTGGCGGAGTGTGTTCCGCTCGACGTCAGCGGAGGGGTACCGGAGCTCATTCGATTCGTCAAGGATCATGCCATTGATTTCACCGTGGTCGGACCTGAGGCGCCGTTGGTCGAGGGCTTGGTGGATCGCTTTACAGAAGCGAACTTAGCGATCTTTGGACCCGGCCAAGCCGCCGCTCAGTTAGAGGGTAGCAAGGCCTTCGCCAAAGGGTTCATGGCTCGCTATGGGATTCCCACGGCCCGATGGCAGGTCGTGCGCTCTTGGGAAGAAGCCCAGCAGGCTATTCGGCAGATAGCGCTCCCGGTTGTGGTGAAAGCCGATGGACTAGCCGCTGGCAAAGGGGTGACCATCAGTGAAACTAAGGAAGAGGCGCTGCATACGCTGGAGTCCCTGATGCTTCGGGACACATTCGGTCCTGCGGGGAAGACGGTCGTGCTTGAGGAGTGCCTCCAGGGGGAGGAGGCCTCCGTGATGGCGTTCTGTGACGGCCAGACGCTCCTCCCATTGCCTTCTTCACAGGATCACAAGCGGGTGTGGGATCAAGATCAGGGTCCCAACACCGGAGGGATGGGAGCCTACGCCCCCGCGCCGGTGGTGACCGATACGGTCATGAGACACATCGAATCCTCAATTTTTACTCCCTTCCTGAAAGGGTTGGCCGCTGAACGCCTCAGCTACCATGGACTCATCTACTTTGGCTTGATGCTGACGAGTCAGGGGCCCAAGGTCCTCGAGTTCAATGTCCGATTCGGGGATCCAGAAACGCAGGCGGTCCTTCCGTTGCTACAGGACAACCTCCTGGACCTCTTGGGGGCGACGGTGCAAGGGCGATTACGGCAGATGTATCCGGACGGGTTAAAGGTTCAATCTGGCTCAGCGGTGTGCGTCGTCCTTGCCTCAGGAGGCTATCCAGGCCGCTATGTCAAAGGGAAACCGATCGCTGGGCTCACCGGCTACAGCGCTGCGCAGGTCGCGACCGATTCCCACGTGACGGTCTTCCACGCCGGGACCGCCCGGGAGGGACAAACGACAATCACGAGCGGGGGGCGCGTGTTGGGGGTCACCGCCGTGGACACCACCATCGAACAAGCCATCCAACGGGCGTACCAGGCAGTGAAGAAAATTCACTTTGAGGGGATGCACTACCGGCGGGACATCGCTGCCCGCGCGCTGAAGGTCTTGCAACGGACGTCCTCCTAGCGCTATGCCTGAACAGGTGTTGTTGAATGCCGAGCAGGTCGCAACCCAGATCAACCGATTAGCGACGGAGATCGCCCATGACATCGTTGACAAGGTTGTGTTGTTGGGGATCCAAACGCGTGGGGTCATCTTGGCCAAACGGCTCGCGGAGCTCCTCCAGGAAAACCGGGGAGAGGCGGTCCCGGTGGGCTCGTTGGACATTACCCTGTATCGAGACGATGTGGATGCCATCGAGCATCAGCCGATCGTCAAGGAAACGGCCATCCCGGTCGCAGTCGTTGGGTGCCCGGTGATCCTCGTGGACGATGTGCTCTATACCGGCCGGACTATTCGGGCGGCGCTGGATGCCATTATGGATTTTGGGCGACCTC
>JACPXA010000095.1 GCA_016196785.1 Elusimicrobiota bacterium | reverse complement strand
CGGATTGTCCGCGCCCTGGAAGTTTATCAGCTCACCGGCAAACCACTATCCTGGTGGCATCAATTGGAACAGGGGTCCGAGATTTCCCGACCTTCCATCCACTCCGTTACTACCCCCTCCCCCTGTCTCATTGGGTTGCGGTGGGACCGGCGGCAGCTAGCAACCCGGATTACCGCGCGCACCCATTGGATGTTGACACACGGCATGATTGAAGAGACTAACGCGCTTCTCGATGAGGGGGTGCCACCCGAGGCGCCGGTCTTCGAAGGGTTAGGATACCGGCATATCGTGGCCTATCTCCACGGCACCCTGACCAGAGAGGCTCTTGAGCCACTGATCGTGCGGGACACGGTCCAGTATGCCAAACGTCAAATGACGTGGTTTCGAAAGGAACCAGGCATTCGCTGGCTCGATGTCCAGGAACCGTTCGATGCTCATGCGATGGCTCAGCGTTGCTTGGAGTTAGGTAAGAGGTCGTGGGGGTGATGGAACTGCTCATGGATGTGGCGGTGTTGATGGGCGGTGGGGCCATGCCGATGGAGATGTTGATGGGCGAGCCGCTGACGACGAATGAAGTGTACCACACAGGCAATCCCAAAGGCCACCGTCGAACTCAAGACCACCGTGGCCCCTGAGGCGGTGTTTAGATAGAAGCTCGCCCACATGCCGATGGCGGCGGTAAGGGCGCCAAGCGCCGCTGCCACTCCGACCATTCGGTGAAAGCTTGTGGTCAGGAGTCGGGCCGTGGCAGCTGGAATGACGATCGCCGCAGCCAGCAAGGTGGCGCCGATCACCTGTAGTGCGGCGACAATGACGGCCGCGAGGAGGAGCACAAAGAGGGTATCTATCCAAGCAACCCGGACACCACACACCTGCGCGCCCTCGGGATCAAACGTCAGAAAGAGCAGCTCTTTATAAAACACCCAGAGAAGGAGGGTCCCCACGACCGCCACCCCGACTATGAGGCGGAGGTCAAAGGGGGTCACCGCTAAGAGGTTCCCAAACAGCGCGGCTTCAAAGTTTCGGGTCACAACCCGCATCCGACTCATAAGCGCGATCCCCAGCGCAAAGCTCGCCGCGCTGACGATTCCGATGGCCGCGTCTAGCCGGATCGGCCGCCCACGGGCCATCCGATGGATGACCAGCGCAGACCAACACCCCCACAGCGCCCCCCCCACATAGATCTGTTGGCGCAGGGCGTAGCCGATCACGGCACCGCCAAAGATCGCATGCGCCAGACCATGCCCCACGTAGCTCATCCCCCGTAGCACGACATACACCCCCAACACCCCGCAGAGGGCTCCTACCAGGAGTGCTGCCTCAAAACCTCGGCAGAAAAACTGGTAGTGGAATGGGAGCCACCATACCGGTTGAGACATTTCGGGCGTCATGGCGTCTGGCGACGGCGGGCAGTGGACAACAGGGAGAGCGGCGTCGCGCTCGCCATCAGGATAAATTCACCGTGACGGATGACGGTCACCTCCGCCTGGTAGGTCTCCCGGAGTATCTCCGTGGTGAAAATCTGCTGGGGGGGACCTTCGGCGATGATGCGGCGGTGAAAACAGACCACATGGGGGAGGTGCGCAGCCACGGAGTTCAGGTCATGGGTGGTCAAAAGGATGGTGATTCCTTGTTGGTTGAGCTCACCAAGGAGGTGGAGAATTTCATGCTGGGTTTTCACATCCACATCGGCGGTTGGCTCATCCAACACGAGCAGTCTGGGCTGGCTGATCAAGGCCCTGGCGAGGATGACCCGCTGTTGTTCTCCTCCGGAAAGGTCTTGGAGGGGACGGTGCGCTAACGGCCCGAGCCCCAACCGTTCCAGCATTTCCCGCACCGCTTGCCGATCGCTCCGTCGCGGCCAGGGCCAGCGCTGCATCGTCCGAATCCGCCCCATCATGACCGCTTGTTCTACAGTGACGGGAAAATCCCAGGGAAGGCTCGTGACCTGAGGTACATACCCGATCGCGGTGGGTGATCGTCGGACGAGCTCACCAAAGACCCGAATGTCCCCCATTGCCGGTGTCAAGAGAGCAAGAATCGCTTTCAGAAGGGTCGTTTTCCCTGCCCCGCTTGGCCCGACAATCCCAACGAAGGCGCCCTCCGACAGCGTCCAGGAAAGCCCTTCAAACACCGGGACGCGATCGTAGGCGCAGGTGAGGTGGGTAATGTCAATGGCTGCGGTCATTCTTGCCTTCCAGGGCGATCCCGTTGAGTGGGGTAGGATCGCCGCCCAAGGCTTGGACGATGGTCCGCGCGTTCTCCAGCATCATCCCCAGATAGGAATGTCTCGGTTCCCCCGGGACGCCGGGCAAGGTATCATCCCGCAACGTCTTGATCCAGCGAACCCCCGCCTCCTGCCCGATCTGTTGAAGGACCTTGGTGGGGAAGACCTCGGAGCCAAAGATCGCGGGGACCTGCTCACGCCGGAGCTGGTCAATGAGCGTGGCTACCTCTTTGGGGGACGGCTCAGCGAAATGTTCCGGTTGCAAGGCGCTGATCACCGGGAGGTTATATCGTCTGGCAAAATACACCCAGGCGTCATGGTAGGTGAACAGCTTTCGCTGGGGGGGAGGGATGGTCTTGATCGCCTCGGCGATGGCGGCATCCAGGGTCTTGAGGCGTTGGAGCATCCTGGCCGTTTGAACCGTGTACGCGGGCCGATGCAGGGGATCGATTCGTTCCAAGGTGGTTCCGATGGAGTCGAGGTAGCGCATCGTATACTCGACATTCAGCCACAGATGGGGGTTTGGGAACCCAGAGGTTTTTGGGAAATGGGCGTCAAAGATCCATTCCGCTGGGGAGACGGTCTCATCACCTAGGCGCAGGACCGTCGCGGTCGGCCGGCGATTGGCGTTGATGAGCTTTTCCACGGTTCCCTCGAGATGGAGGCCGTTGAGGACGACCACGTCCGCCTCAGCGATCCACTGAGCGTCCGAAGGGGCGGCCTCATAGGTGTGAGCATCGGCGCCCTCCGGGATGAGTCCATGGAGATCAATCAGGGATCCCCCGACCTGCTGGACGAGATCGGTGAGAGGGGCTACTGTGGTGATGACCCGGGGACGAGCCACCATCGTTTCCCCCCCGGCGGAGGCCACGAGCCCAAGGAGCACCCCGAGAAGCGGTAACGTCAAGAGTTTTGTGTAATTTTTCTCACGTTGAGGGCGCTCCTCAGGGCTGTTGGGATATGGCTCAGCCATTTTCCTGGCCTTGTCGGTCAAGTGCGTGCATTGTTTTTCGGCCTCCAGAGCGGTTTGTCCTTCCAGCGCTCATTGTGCCGATGAAAGAGGGCATAGATGATGCGGTCTACACTGGCCGGGTTCTGGAAGCACGACATCGGGCGCGTCCGTCGGCGCACTTCCAAGAAGACCCGCTCGATGAGATTGGTGGTGCGCAGTTTGACCCAGAGGGTGGAGGGACACTGATAGAAGGGCAACAGGTCCTCCAGATCCTGTTCCAGGCAGGCGACCGCAGCCGGGCAGATGCCCCGCCACAGCCGGGCCCAGTGCCGGAAGGCCTGGAGGGCGGCCTGGCGGGAGGGCGCGGTATAGATGGCGCGAGCGCCATTCATACAGAGCGCTTGATACGTCTTGGGCAGGTGATTCGCCACATTGCGTAGCTTGTGGGCCCAACACCGTTGGCGGGGGACCGTCGGCCAGACCAGGTCCAGGGCGTGCCACAGGCCCTGGTTCCCATCGATGACCAGCAGGGCGAGCGCCCGCCCCTCCAGCCCCCGCGCCCGCAGATTCGACAAGAACCGTTCCCAGGCACTCTGGGATTCCCCCTGGGGGGCCAGGGTGAAGTCCACCAGCTCGCGTCGGCCGTCGGTGGTGATCCCAGAGACCACCAACACACACCGCCGCCGCACATGCAGCGGACTCTTACTACGCAGGTAGATCCCATCCAGGAGGAGGTAGCGATAGCCATCGGCCAAGGGGCGGTGATGCCACCGCCGCACCTGTCGATCCAAGCGCTGGCTCAGGCGGGAGACCACGCTGGCACTGAGGGCGCGGGCGCCCACCAGGGGGGTCAAGACCTCCTGGACGCGCCGGGTGGAGACCCCGGCCAGGAACATGTCCACCACCAGTTGGTCCACGTCTTTCGCCCGCCGCCGATACCGGGGCAGGGCACGAAAGCGGAGCGCGCCCGACCGGACCCGCGGTACGCGCAAGCGGGGAATCCAGCCCACGCTCGTCAACCAGCTCCGGGTATAGTGGCCATTCCGGTAGGTGCCCCGCTGCGGCAGATGGGCCCACCGACGTCCTCCAATGAGGTCTTGCACTTCAATGTCCAGACTGGTTTCTAACAACCGCTGCACGGCGCGAAGGGTTTCGGCTTTCAAGTCATCCCAGAAGTCCGCTTTGACCCGACGCCACCGTTCGCCAACCGTCTTGTCCGACACGTCTAATTCTGCTACGGTAATGCTCACGGGCTATTCCTCCATTCAGTTGATTTCCCATCACCTGAGGAGAATAGCCCTTTTGTGTGCTCATGGCAAAATTACACAACTTATGATACACCACCCGAGAAGCAGACGGAGACCACCCATGAGACGATTGTAGTATAATACCTTCTCATGGAAAAGGTTCTCCTCGTGGGGACGCAGTTCCCCGCTCAAGAGCGGCGTGAGGTTGAGGCGTCGCTGGCTGAGTTGGAGAGCCTGGTCGCTACCGCGGGCGGAACGGTGGCCGAGAAGGTCGTGCAACGTCGTTCACGGTATGACCCGGCAACGTTGATTGGCCGTGGAAAGGTCGAGGAACTTCGCCACACGGCAAACGCCTTGGGGGTGCGGAGCTGGGTGTTCGACGATGAGCTGCGGCCGGTTCAACAACGGAACCTGGAGGCTATCGCCCAGGTCAAGATTGTTGACCGCACCCGGCTGATCCTCGATATCTTCGCCCGCCGGGCGAGAAGCCGGGAGGGGATCCTGCAAGTGGAACTTGCCCAGCTCGAATATTTTCTGCCTCGACTCACGGGGCTGGGGACCACCTTGGATGGGCAAGTTGGGGGAATCGGAACCCGGGGACCGGGGGAGCGGAAATTGGAATATGATCGGCGGCGGATTCGGCAGCGGATCGGCCGGCTGCACACCGCCATCGCCAAAATCCGCGAACACCGAGAGCGGGCGCGCGCTGGCCGTGAGGCCACTCGGATTCCCACCATGGCTATCGTGGGCTACACGAATGCGGGAAAATCCTCGCTCTTGAACGCCTTAGTCGGTCAACCGGTTGTCCACACCGATGATCGCCTGTTCGCCACCCTTGATCCCACCACGCGGCGGGTACGCCTCCCCTCAGGGCGGGTGATCTTGCTGACCGATACCGTCGGGTTTATCCGGAAGCTGCCGCATCAACTGGTGGCGGCGTTCCGAGCAACCCTGGAAGAGGTCACCCATGCGGAGGCGGTGCTTCACATCGTGGACGCCGCTAACCCTGCCTATGAAGTACAGATGGCCACCGTGTGGAACGTTCTCGAGGAACTCGGTGTCTCTGAGATCCCCCAACTCGTGGTATACAATAAAATCGACCTCCTGCCGAGCCAAGTGCTCCATGCCCTGGAACGCCATGGGGCGCTTCTCATCTCAGCGACCCGGCGACTCGGCGTGGATCACTTACTCCAGCGCCTTGACGAGTTGACGAGCGACCTGTTGTCCCACTCCACAGCACACCTCATGCCTCATGCTGGACAGGCCCTTCGACCCTTCGACTCCGCTCAGGGCAGGCTTCGCTCAGGACAAGCCGCATGACGCTGGCGAACAAGATCACCGTCTTGCGGGTGATCGCGGTTCCCTTGTTGGTCATCGCCTTGCTGCATCACCACGATGGGTGGGCGCGGTTGATCTTCTGTCTGTCAATCGCCAGCGACGCCCTCGATGGAAGCCTCGCCCGCTGGCGGGGCGAGCGGACCCCCCTGGGGAGCTTCCTTGACCCGCTCGCAGATAAACTGCTCCTCGTGGCAACCTTCCTGGTCCTAACCTTCCAGGGACACGTCCCGTTGTGGATCTTTGTCGTGCTCTTTTCACGGGATCTTCTCATCGCACTGGGATGGACGATCATCTATATTCTGACTAGTAACGCCAAGGTACAACCCCGCTTCTTGGGTAAGATGACGACCATCCTACAAATGGTGGCAGCGGTCGCCCTGTTGTTCCGGCTGCCGCCCCTGTGGTCCGCGGGGTTGCTCCATCTCATGGTGGCCGTGAGTATCATCTCCTTGCTGGACTACATCTACCTGGGGAATCGTCGCCTGTCACATTTGGAATGAGCCCGGGGATTGCTTGGGGGGTTCGGCTGGGGGTCATCCTCGGAGCGTATCTGGTTGGGGCTCTCCCGACGGGCTACCTCATGGGCCAATGGCTCAAGGGGCTGGACATCCGTCAGCATGGGTCAGGGAACCCCGGCGCGGCCAACGTATTTCGAGTATTAGGGAAAGGGCCGGGGGCCGCCACGCTCGCGGTTGATATCGGCAAGGGGGTGGTGGCGGTCCTTCTCGCCCAAACAGGGGATGGATCGTCGCCCTGGTTTCCCATACTGGCAGGGTTGGCAGCGATCACTGGCCATAATTGGACGCCGTTTTTAGGGCTCCGAGGGGGGAAAGGCGTTGCCACTTCCGTCGGGGTGTGCTTGACGCTGTTACCCATTCCTTGCGGTGTGGCGCTCGCTGTGTTCGTGTTGACGTTCTGTCTCACCCGTTACGTCTCCGTCGGTTCAGTCGTGGCGGCGACGGCGTTGCCGCTCGCGGCATGGGGGTTTGGGAGTCCGTGGGCGCTCCGCCTTTTTGCCGTAGTCGCCGCCGGACTGGTGGTTGGGCGGCACATTCCCAATCTGCAACGGCTCCGGCGTGGTGAAGAGCCGCGCTTCCAGTGGCGACGGCCCTCAT
This sequence comes from Elusimicrobiota bacterium, assembly GCA_016196785.1. Classification (GTDB taxonomy): domain Bacteria; phylum Elusimicrobiota; class Elusimicrobia; order 2-01-FULL-59-12; family JACPXA01; genus JACPXA01. The sequence continues at coordinate 11,723 of JACPXA010000095.1, read as the reverse complement.
GAGAGGACCCCGTGCCTGAAACGATTGGTGTGCTGGGCGCCGGCTCCTGGGGGGCAACCTTGGCGTCGCTCCTCCACGCCAACGGCCACGAGGTTCGGCTCTGGGAGTTTGATCCCCAACAGGCCCAGCAACTAGCCCAAACACGACGTCTCAGCTTTCTCCCGCAGTTAGCGATCCCGCCGGCGATTGTCATCTCTTCCGACATCGCCGCGACCCTCGCAGACTGTTCCACGGTGATCTCCGCGACGCCCTCACACTTTGTCCGCTCCACCTTCCAACGCATCCGTGAGCTCAAGGCGCTCCCCAAAGATCCCCTCGTCGTCAGCGTCTCCAAAGGTCTTGAGGAAGGATCCCTCAAGCGGATGACCGAGGTGATCCTCGAGCATTTCCCGCAGTTGCGGGACCAGGTGGCGGTCCTCTCTGGACCGAGCCATGCCGAAGAGGTCAGCCAAGGCCTGCCGACGGCAGTGGTCGCAGCGGCGACGGTGGAATCCGCGGCGGAACGTGTCCAGCGGCTCTTCTTTACCGAACGATTCCGGGTCTATCTCAGCTTGGACGTTATCGGCACCGAGGTGGCCGGCGCGCTGAAGAACATCTTTGCCATTGCCTGTGGAGCCTGCGATGGCTTGGGGTTTGGGGACAATACGAAGGCCGCGCTGATGACGCGCGGCTTGAACGAAATGGCGAGGGTGGGGGAGGCGTTAGGAGGCCAGGGCAAGACCTTCTTCGGCCTCACTGGGATGGGTGATCTCATCGTTACCTGCATCTCAAAGCACTCGCGGAATCGGCAATTCGGGGAACTGATCGGACGGGGGCAGACGATCGAGGGCGCCTTGAAGCAGATGGTCATGGTGGTTGAGGGCCTGAGGACCACCAAGGCCGCCTTTCGGGTGATCCATCAACGCCAGCTCAAGTGTCCGTTGATCAGCGAGGTCTATCAGGTCCTCTACGAACAGAAGCCGGTTCGAGCCTCCATCCATGATCTCATGGCTCGGGCCGCACATTTCGAACAAGAGCGAGCGGAGGGCAAGGGATGAACAAAGCACACCTCATTGAAGCGGTCTCAAAGGTTGTCAGTACCAAACAGGAAGCTTCCCAGGCGGTTGATCAGGTCTTCAGCACCATGCGGCAGGCGCTCCGCCAAGGCGACAAGGTCGTGGTGTCGGGGTTCGGCAGCTTCCATCTGAAACTTCGTAAACCCAAAAAGGCTAGGAACCCACGGACTGGCGAGCCGGTGTTGATTCCTCCCCGGCGCGCGATTAAATTCAAGCCCTCTAAAGATCTTCTCTTAAGCCCTCCGCTAACGCCCATTCTGAAAAACGAAAGTCATTGATTTCCAATCACTTTTTTGGTTGAATACAGGAGATGCTTGAAGTCACCAAGGTCACGCAGTTTATCCCTGCGGACAAGACCTTCTTCTCCATCGGGGAGGTCAGCCAGTTCACGCAGGTCAAACCGTATGTGCTCAGGTATTGGGAATCTGCCTTTCGCTTGCTTCGCCCCGCGCGGCGGGTTTCCGGGCAACGAAAATACACCAAAAGGGACATCGAACTCATCTTCAAGATTAAACGGCTTCTCTACGAGCAAGGGTTTACCATCGCGGGGGCAAAACGGTACCTGATCGAGGAACGCCGGCGTCGGCCAGAACAACTCCCCTTAGAACTGGCACAGTCCCAGCCGGCCCTGGAACTCCTCCAAGAAGTCAAGCAAGAGCTCGGAGAACTGTTAGAGGTCCTGCGCTCTCGGAACAAGGTCCTCACCAAGGCATGAGGCGGCGATTAAAGGCGGGGCGTAGCGCATCCTGGTAGCGCACTCCTTTGGGGTGGGAGTGGTCGTGGGTTCAAATCCCACCGCCCCGATGTTTTTGACCCCGTACGCACAAGAACGACTTTTGGCGAATCGCATCCTGTTTCTCTATATCTCCGCGTTCTCTGGGCATCAGCGGGCCGCCGATGCGATCCGAGAGGCCCTGGCCGACTGTGCGCCGTCCATCGCCACCCACGGGGTTGATTCCTTCACCTACGCCTACCCCCTCATTGGGCGGCTCGTGGCTCGAGCCTACATCGAGATCCTGAAACATACCCCCCAAATCTGGGAATACCTGTACGACAATCCAGACGTCGAGGCGGCGACCCGAGAACTCCGAGACCTGTTGAACATTATGAACTCCCCGAAGGTCGAACGGCTGCTCCAACAATGGAAGCCCAGCGTCCTGGTCTGCACGCAGGCGGTCCCCGCCTCCGTGATCGCCGCACAGAAACGGCGAGGGAAACTCTCTCTGCCTTTCATCGCCATCATTACCGACTATGCGGTTCACTCCTACTGGCTGTATCCTGAGGTGGACCTCTACCTCGTCGCCTCGGACGAGGTGAAACGGGACATGGTGCGACGAGGGATCAGGCCGCAGCGCATCGCCGTCACGGGCATCCCGATCAGCCCCCGCTTTCTCACCGTCATGCCAAAGAAGGAAGCCCGACTGCGGCTTCATCTCGATAGTGATCGTCCCACGGTCCTGCTCATGGGGGGGAGCCAAGGACTCGGGCCCATGAGTGAAACGCTGTCCGCTCTGCGAGACGACCCGCTCGGGATCCAGTGTCTGGTGGTGACCGGATTGAATCGTTCCCTGTACCGGGAGTTGAGACAGCGATTGGGCCGGGATCGTCGGGTGCGCATCTTGGGCTACAGCCAGTCAATCCCCCGGTTTATGGATGCCGCCGATCTGATCGTGACAAAACCTGGAGGGATGACCTCGTCTGAGGCCATGGCGAAGGGGCTGCCCATGATCATCACCAACCCCATCCCAGGCCAAGAAGAACGGAACGCCCGCTACCTGCTTCGGCAAGGGGTTGCGGAACGCGCAAACTCCGTAGAGGAGTTGGTCCACTTGGTCCAACACCTCCTCCAACGCCCTGAACGGCTCCAGCGGATGGCGAATCGGGCTGCCCTGGTTGCCCGTCCACGAGCCGCCTATACGGCGGTTGACCTGATCCTTGCAACGGTGAACGCGGTCCCGCCCCATGCTTCCCCGATTCCTCCCTCGTTGACCTCCGGAACTCTGCCGCATGGTCACTAAGTTCTAAGTGTTACGAGGGCTAGGGTTCTCTTTGATCCGGACCATCGGCCGCATCCTTCCTCCCACGATCCGCTCAGGGGCGGCATGGCACATCGGATGTTTCTTGACTGGACTTCACCGTCGGAGTCGTTGGGCGGTCGCCCAGAATCTCTTACAGATCACCGGGCAAGGAGAGCCTGCGGGGGTGCCGCTCCTCAAGCAGGTAGGAGGACACTTCGCCTGTTACTTGACGGATTTCCTGTGTGGGGATGACACGGAACGGGCACGGCTCATAGCGACGGCCGGGCAGGAAGCTCGGAGCCGCTTCGAGCAGGCCGTCCCACACGGACGCGGAGCGATGGTGGTCACCGCCCATTTAGGCCATTGGGAGTTGGGAGCAGAGTTGATTGCCCACTGGGGATATCCGGTCACGGTGGTTTTCCAACCGCACCCCTCGCCCACGGTCGAGCGCCTGTTTGCAGCCGCCCGCTCCCCATGGATTCGATGGGTGCCCGTTGGCGCGCAAGCCGCTTGGGCGGCCTGGCAGGCCTTGAAGGCTGGCCAGGTCGTGGCCACCGCGGCGGATCGTCTCTGGGGCGATGCGAGCATCTCCGTGTCGCTCTGCGGGGCGCCTGCACGGCTTCCCCGTGGGCCGTTCGCCTTGGCCGCGCGCGGGGGGGTTCCGCTCGTGTGCGCCTTTGTGCTCCGTACCGAAAAGTCAATGCCGGGGAGGAATCGCTATGTTGGGATCGTTGAACCGCCGCTGGTCCCTTCGGGGCAAGGTCCCCAGGCGATTCAAGAACTCGCCAACGGGTTTGCGGCCATCTTGGAACGGTATCTCCAACGCTATCCTGAGCAATGGTATGTCTTTGAACCCTTCTGGAACATCCGAGGAGTGGGCTGAGCAGCGTCAACGGATGGTGGAGGAACAACTGCGGGCCCGGGGAATCCAAAGCCCCGCCGTGCTCGCGGTCATGGGAACCGTCCCCCGCCACTATTTCGTTGATCCGGCGCTTCCTGACGATGCGTACAGCGACCGCCCCCTCCCCATCGGCTTTGAGCAGACGATCTCTCAACCGTACATGGTGGCGCTCATGACCGAACTGCTCAATCTCCAGGGAACCGAACAGGTCCTCGAGGTAGGAACGGGCTCCGGCTACCAAACGGCCGTGTTGGCTGAGCTGACGGGTTCGATTGTCTCCCTAGAACGTATCCCGGAGCTCGCCATGCAGGCCAAAGAACGCCTCGCGCGACTGGGATACCGAAACGTCGAGGTCATCACGGGCGATGGGGTGCAGGGATATCTCCCTCAGGCGCCCTACGATCGAATCCTGGTCACCGCGGGAGCGACGATAGTCCCGCCGGCCTTGTACACGCAACTCAAAGAGGGAGGAGTCCTGGTGATCCCCGTGGGGGACCGACAGCAACAGACCCTCTTGGCAGTCGAACGCCACAGCAAGGGCTGGACGCAGCGGGAAATCTGTGGCTGCGTGTTCGTCCCATTGATCGGCGAGGCGCCTCATCCTTGAAGTCGTCGGGGCCCTATGTTAGAATCGCTTTAGTGGACGATGTAAGAATTCCTCTCCGGGGGGTTCAGCGAGCGACCACCGGAGGTGGAAAGCGAGCGACGAAGAATGGGGGGCAGAGCCCCCCTTGTGGAGCGCCGGTCCGAAGCAATTCCTTCGGAGGACCGGCCTCCAGGCCCGAGGCTCCTGAGCGGAGCGAAGGAACGAGGGCGCGACAGAGACGGGGCGTAGCGCAGTTGGCAGCGCGCATGGTTCGGGACCATGAGGTCGCCGGTTCGAATCCGGCCGCCCGACCATCCACAGTGGAAGCAAGAAATCTTGGGTCTTGCTCAGTTTGTGGGTGATGATGGCGGGAGGAAGGGCGCAAGGGATCGCGGTCGCACCGAGTCCGCACGAGAACTTCAGCCGCCTAATCGAAGAGGTCCAAAGCCTCCCCGGCCCAACGGGGAACATCCAGACCCCGTCGCCGTCTACGGTCCCGCGGAATACCTTTACCTTTGGGATTCACCGGTTCGTCGTGGGATTCAACTACGGGTTGCTCTCCTCGTGGGAAGCGGGGTTACAGTTCGATCTGCTCAAGGTTACGCCGATCACTCCCTTAGGCATTAATGCGCTGCGCCAACGAGGCCGGGAGGTCTCGTTTCATACCAAGTATCGCCTGCCGCGGAACCCTCGGATGCCGATCGACCTGGCGATTGGGAGTCGTCGGCAGATGGTCTACGCGGTCGGGGGAACATCGTTCCCACAGTGGCACCACGTGACCCTTCAAGGGGGGACGTCCTACGACCCGACCGAGCTGGAACGTCGCTGGGGTCATTTCCTCGCCCTCAGCCATACGGGTCCCCTGTCGAGCCTGATCTTCGATTATGAAACCCGTCAACGGGTGGCAAGCGTCGGGGTGCGACTCCTGCTCATCCCCCGGGTGAAGTTGGATCTGTTTGTGGTAGATCTTACCCGTTTCCAAGACGTCCTGTTTGACAACTTCTTCTTTGGGCTCACCATCAGTGGGACACCCCATGGTTAGCGCCACCTGCGTCAAGGTCATTGTCTCCGGCTACGTCCAAGGGATCGGGTACCGCTACTACGTTCAGCGAAGCGCTCAAGCGGCCGGCCTCACCGGCTGGGTACGCAACCTGGCCAATGGCGACGTGGAGCTTGAGGTCGCTGGCGATTCGAGTGCGCTAGAGACCTTCCTCCGACACCTCAAGACCGTCCACCCGTGGGCCCGCGTGGAGCAGGTTCGCGTGGAAGCGCACGACTGCCCCGGAACCCACCAAGGGTTCCTCATCCGGTGATCTTCCATGGTTGAAAGTCTGGATGCCGTCTCGCTCTATTTCCGGGCCATGAAGACCTTCACCGAGTTGGGCCGGGAGAAGTTCAACCAATTATGGTACCAGGCCAACCGGGGGGATCGGAAAGCCAAGCAACATCTCGTCGAGAGCAACCTCCGGTTGGTGATTCCCATTGCGAAGAAATACTACCGTCCCGGCATTGACTTCCTCGACCTCATCGAAGAGGGGAACATCGGACTGATGCATGCGATTGACAAATTCCTCCCCTCGAAGGGATTCCGGTTCTCCACCTACGCGGCCTACTGGATTGAGCAAGCAATCCGCCGCGCCATCGATGAACAATCGAAAACCATCCGCATTCCCCCGCACGCCTGGGAGGCGCTCCGACGGTGGCTGCGGAAGTGGGACGAGATCCACGGCCGGCTGGGACGAGACCCCACCGTGGGGGAGATGGCTGATGAACTGCATCTCTCGGCCCGCCAGATCAAGGGGATTCTGGACGCCGCGGAGGCCGCTAAAGGGGTGGGGAGCCTCGAGGCCCCCCTGGACGAAGACGAGGATCTCACCGTGAAGGACGTCATCTCGGACAATGAGGCGCACTCGCCGGATCGAGTACTCTCGCTCCTGAGGCTCCATGACGAGTTGGATGTTGCCCTGACGGCGCTGCCGACACGCGAACGGCAGATCCTTGAATTCCGCTTTGGCCTCCGAGGGCAACAGAAGACCTTAGAGCAGGTAGGGAAACAGCTCCGGGTGTCACGCGAGCGTGTCCGTCAGTTGGAGAAACGCGGCCTGGAACGCCTCCGACGGATTGCCCAGCGCATGGGGTTCATGTAAAGTGGGGCGCCGGGGGTGTGTCGCTCGCGGTGGGGCCGCAGGGGCTGCGAGCCGGAAGACGCTCGCGTTGCGCGCTCGCTCCACGGTGGCTTCGCCGTCGTACTGGCCCTCCGAGAGCCTCGCCTTCCCCGGCTCAGCCACCGAGGCTTCCTTGCTCCAGCCCCTGGGCCCTCCGCTCGCTGGGCGATCACTTCGCCACCGGCCCCGGCGCCCCTTCTTTGAGATCGTGTAAGTGAATGCAATGGAGGCGCGGTATGCCTAGCCTTGTGGAAGAGTTGAAGCGAGCGATTCGGGACGTCCCGGATTTTCCGAAGCCTGGGATCCTCTTCAAAGATCTAACCCCCCTGCTTGGGCGGGGGGATCTCTTTAAACGCGCCGTAGACCAGATTGCGGAACGCTATCAGAACCAAGGGGTAGAACAGGTGCTCACCATTGAATCCCGAGGATTCCTCTTGGGGGCGCCCATCGCCTACCGCCTGGGAGCTGGGATTATCCCCATCCGAAAAAAGGGGAAACTCCCTTGGAAAACCGTCGGGGTCACCTATCAATTGGAGTACGGGACGGACACCTTGGAGATGCACGCCGACGCGATGAACCCCGGCACGCGGGTTATCGTGGTAGACGACTTGCTGGCCACGGGCGGAACCGCGCGGGCCACCTGCCAACTGGCCGAGAAACTCCGGGGGCGAGTGATGGGGTGCGCCTTCCTCGTGGAGCTCGCCTTCCTCAAAGGGCGGAATACCCTCCAGGGGTTTGACGTCTTCTCCCTCATTCAATTCTGACCGAACAACGATTGAACACCCCCGTCACCCAGAAAGCCAACCACATCCTCTTGTGAGATCATGCTGGGAACGTGGACTGACAAGGATATCAAGGCAGTCGAGGAAAACTTCCTCGAGGAGTCCTCCAGCCGCTGGATGTATCTGGCGCTCGCCACCATGGATCATCGCCTCGAGCGGGCAGAGCTCCTTCGGCGTTTGGCGGATTACGAAGACCGGCACGCCACCTTATGGGTGCATCTCCTCCAGTCCCTCCACCGTCCGGTCCCGCCAGCGACAGAACTTGTTGAACACAAAATTCTCGTCGCACTCGCCCGCCTGTTCGGCGTTGCCGCAGTCCTGCCGGTCGTCCATAAGAGTGAGGTGGCTGGCATTGCTAAATACCGACAGCAGGCCGCTCGATGGACAGCCCCCCAGGCCCAGGCGGCGTTCGAGGAAATCCTTCCGGATGAGGTCGCCCACGAGGTAGATATCTTTCAATCCATCCGTCAGCTCGGTGCCATGGGAGGGGCGTTACGGAGCATGATCTTGGGAGCCAACGACGGCTTGAGCAGCGTGTTGGCGCTCACCGCAGGGGTCGCGGGTGCGACACACTCCAGCAGCACGGTGCTCATCTCTGGGGTGGCCGGTCTGACGGCTGGCGCGATCTCGATGGCCGCTTCCAATTATGTCTCGGTGAAGGCCGAGCAAGAAATCTATACCTCCCAAAGACAACTGCAGGAAGAAGCGTTAACCGTCGCACCAGGCACAAAGCGGACTCAACTCAAAGAAGCCTATCGCCGCAAGCAACTCACCGAGGAGGAAGCGGAGCATCTGGTGGTTCGCCTCTCCTCGAATCGGAACGAATTGCTTAAAGCCCTCTTAGCCGAAGTGGACGGAATTACGGAAATGAGCTTGGAAAGTCCTGGTCGGCTAGGAGCCTATACCGGAGTCGCGTTTGCGCTGGGTGGCTTCGTGCCGATTGTCCCGTTTCTGTTCCTCCCTGTTCTGCAGGGGATCGTTGTCTCAGTAGCATTCACGGGGGTCGCGCTCTTCTGCGCCGGGGTCGTGCGGGCCTTGGCATCGCTGAACCCCTTCCTGCGAAGCGGCATCGAGATGGTGCTGATCGGGATGGGATCCGCGACGGTGACCTACCTCGTCGGCCTCGCCCTGGGCAGCGCGGTCGGCTAACAAAACACGGGGTCAGGTCTTGCAATCCGACAGCTAAACCTCTCCTCTGAAGTCAGTCTTCGCGTGTGGGGGAAGTAGGAAATCCGCTTGGGGAGGGGTTCAGTGAATCAAAACTTTCTGTTCCCCATATGGTAAAATAAGGTGGGAGAACCAAGATGGGCAAGGACGATATCCAACAATTCAAACGTGGTGCGCGGCTTTTTCAAAAGATCCAGCCTCGATTACTTCCTCGCCATCGAGGTAAGATCGTGGCCGTGGAACCAGAATCTGGCAAGTACGTCATTGGCACTGACGAACTCGATGCCGCACGTCGTGCCATGGCCATTTTTCCAAACAAAATCTTTGATTTTTTCCGCGTCGGGTATCCAACCGTCCACAAGTTCCGCCGTTTAAAAAGCCGTGCTGCAAGGATCCGTTAACGAGCACGGGGAACCCCTCGTTCGGATCGTACTGCTTTCGTCACGGCACTACCGACACCGACACCAGGCGGTCATCGACACTGGGTTCAATGGCCTCTTGAGCCTTCCTGAGCAATTAGCTCGATGTTATCACTGGCGGTGGCTCGGTTACGAATCCTATGAGATTGCAACTGGCGATGTGGTACAGGAAAAGGTATTCCTAGGCCAGATTTACTGGCATGGTCACGCTCGAGAGGTATACGCTGTGACTTCACATGCGAAGGATATCCTCATCGGAACTCGTCTTCTTCAGCAGCATCGTTTGACAATCGATTTTCGAAAGCGAATGGTCCAAATTACTTGACTGGAATAGCAAAGAGAAGCCCCCGTAGCTCAACTGGATAGAGCAACTCCGTCCTAAGGAGAATCGGGCTGCTACTCAGAGTTACTGATCATTACTTTCATCGTCACTAATCGCCCCATCCAACTTCTTCAGGCGACTGCGTATTACTGAACAGGATTGGCGTAAAAGCTGGCGTAAGACCCTAATTTTCTGAAGCCTTACTTCACCCACACCGTCCTGGTTTGTTATTGTGCTGAATGCTCGTGAGCTTATTGTTGGTTTGGTGGTGGCAGAAAAATTTCGATGTATTGACCCCAAGCACTTTGGAAAGCGCAAACGTGGGGCAACGATCCTGTTCCTCGGATTGCGGTCTGAGATGATTTACATGTATCTCTCTTACTTTTTGGGAGAAACGACGGAGCATAAGGCAAAGGTGATCATCCCCAGATGAGAGAGAGACACCGACGATAATCCAAGCTTCCGCATTCTGTAAGGCCGCTTCCATACGCTGCCATTCTAAACGGAGGACTGGATCCATCAGACTAGGCATGGAACTATTACCGATGACCTCCTCTTTGGCAGCCAGGGGAGGAACAATGAGCGGCTGGCTGAAAGGAAATCGGTCAGGGTCATTCTTATTCTCCGAATAGCCATATTGGTCTAACCCTTTTAATCGTTGTTTGGATGAACGCCATGGCCCTACAAACCTTCCAAGGGACCTGGACCACTCGGTGGACGATGTCCAGTCCAGGGACCCATGAGGGCAAATGATCCTCTCTCCGAATTGAGGAGACATACATTTATAAAAGTCGTGTCATAGTTGAGATTAATGACCGCAAAGGGCTCTTCTACTGAAAACTTTTTTGGAAGCTCTTTCCAGAACTCCTTGTAGCATGCCTCCTCACCATGAGGTTCCCAATAAACCTCTTGGACCAGGCAACGAAGATCCCATATGGCAAGTTCGCTCAAGAAGTACTCCGCCGGACGGAAGTCCCTAATTTCGAACTGGATCTTATAGTGGCGTTTCTGCCAATCTTTAAGTCTCTTGTCATCTGGCAGTTTAGCAAACGTCTCTAAAACTTCTGTACCTTCATGGACAATCCCTGCGTTAGCCAACCCTCTGTAGTTGTACAAAGCTGTCCATGTGTGGCATAAGCTGTTTACGTTTTTGGCTACCCGCTGCTTCAGGCATTGCAGGGCGGGATAATGCTCCAACAGCTGTGCCGTTGGGGATTTCTGATCGAAAAACTTTGCGTCTATTGGAAGGGAGACTTCGCAAGAGTTACCGGCAGACTTAAAGGAATAACCGCTCCCAGCCGTTGCACCTGAACCTAACATCAGCAAAGTTTTTTTGTTCAATTTCGCTAAACGCACTCCAAGCTTTTATGAATATCCTACAGCCTTTACTGGGCATTACAGGGTAGCACAATCGGGCTACTTCTCTAGCTGTGAGAAAGCAACTAGGGGTTAGTTTGGTTCCCGAAAATGCTATCTTTGTTCCATAAGGGTACCCGTTAAGATGTCCACCGAATTGGCTATCTACAAAACTCATTGCCCAACAATTCGGAGGAGGGTTCCCGCAGTATAAAATAGAGGAATAAATTATACCCATTTTTGCTCTAAATATGAACGGACATGGTGGATATATCTAAGATAAAGACACGAGACATTCCGTTTCACCCACTTGCGGAAGTTTTTGGGTTCCCTACCGATAATATGTCAAAGGATGCCGAGCGCTATCGGAGAAATAAACTGTGCCCCTTCAATAACAAAGTACCGAACTGCACAAAAGATAAAGCGAATGACCCTCTGGGCGTATGTAGTATCTATGACGGGGATGAAGTAGTGATTACTTGCCCAATCCGTTTTCGTCAGGAATGGATTATTGCAGAGGATGCCGCCTCTTTTTTCTTCTCGAAGGGGACGACATGGACTTCGCTGACTGAAGTGCGGTTGAATGACAAACACGAGAAGTCTGCAGGGAACATTGATATTGTACTGGTGGCATACGACGAACAGGGTGAAATCATTAATTTCGGGGCTTTGGAGGTGCAAGCGGTATATATCTCTGGAAATGTGCGCCGTCCTTTTGAACACTACATGAAAAATCCTGCCCAATGTAGAAAGATGGATTGGAGACAAGAACCAAACTATCCACGTCCTGACTTTCTTTCCTCTTCACGAAAGCGGCTAGCTCCGCAGTTAATCTTTAAAGGTGGGATCCTCAATGCTTGGAAGAGGAAAATCGCCGTAGCATTAAACACGGGATTCTACAACACATTGCCTAAACTAAATGAAGTTGACCCGAAGGAAGCAGAGATAGTCT
>JACPXA010000094.1 GCA_016196785.1 Elusimicrobiota bacterium | reverse complement strand
TCTTTCGTGTAACCCAAGAAGAATATGAACGATTTTCTTCCGAGGCGCGGAAACGGCATATGGACAAAGCAGAGTTTCTTCGGTATCTGATGGTGCGGTATTTTGAGGAGAATCCCAAGTAGGGATATATTTTTTGGTTTAAAATGTGTGCCTAGTAGGCACTCAATATATAGAACGTGAACGACCGTATTGAACAGCTCGTGTCGATTAAAACACTGGGGCAATTGCTTGAGGTCCCGGAGAAGACCATCCGTACCTGGGTGTGGAAGCGCCAAGTCCCTTATTACAAGCTGGGCAAGTTGATCCGGTTCAGTGTGGGGGAAATCAGGACCTGGTATAGGATACGCAAGGTGGTTCCGTTGACCCCCAGTCTGCTCAGGGATAAAGTCGCGTAATTTGGCTATGGCGAGGAAGTTTAAAAACAAGACCCTACCTCGAGGGATCCGGATTGACCGGGGGTACGTCTTTATCAGGATCTTTCCCAACGGCCAGCCATTCCTTAAGTGCGTCGGGCCCGTCTCGCAGCCTGGTGTGATTGACGATGCCATTGTGAAATTAAACCAATACCGGGAGCAGATTCGACTAGGGAAGTTGAATCTGAATGAGCGGGTGCAGCGCATCACGATGGAACAGGCGGTAGATCTGTATTGGCAGTGGCACGGGTCACAGAAGAAATCGGCGAAGAGCTACGTGCTCTCGCTCCGCTATCTCAAAGAGTTTTTCAAAGGCCGCTACGTAGACACAATCACCTATGTAGATGTGCAGCGATATCGCCACGAGCGGGAGAAACATGTCCAACCCAATAGTGTTAATAAAGAGCACACTGTGTTGACGCATCTGTTCAACAAGCTGAAGGAGTGGCGACGGCTGAAGGTCATTGGGAATATCCAGCTTCCTACTGAGAATCCCGGTCCTTTGGTTCGAAAGGCAAGTGAGAAAGCCTTTGGGAGGACGCGGGTACTGTCATTGGAAGAGTTTGATCGCTTCATGCGATCTGCTACAATGTCGCTGAGGCGCATTTGCCTTGGGGCGATTCACACGACGTTACGGCTCAAGGATTTGAGGCAATTGACAAAGGCAAACGTCAACCAGGCCACGAACCAACTGGAAGGGATTCAGGCCAAGACCGGTAAACCCTATGCGGTCCCGATTAATCGTGTGATGTGTCAACTGATCGAGACAACGAAAGGCGACCATATTTTTGAGTTCACCAATTTCCGCAAACAGTTTGATGAGACTAGAGCAGAAGTTGGACTCAAGGACTTCCAGTTTCGTGACTTACGGAGGACTGGCGCTCGGATGATGCTCAAGAAGGGAGTGGATCTTGCCACCGTGTCCGCCTATCTTGGGCATTCAAGTCTCCAGATGACCGAAGTCTATGTCACTCCCTCACGGGATGATAAGCGGGTGGGGGGAGAAATTCTGGGCACGACCTATCGGTGGGATGGTGATCAAGAGTGGCGTAAAAACTGGCGTAAAGTGTCTCTGAACAAGACTCTAGAAGACCCCAAGTCGGTGACCAAAAACGAGTCGACAGTCAAGTCAAATTCAGCTTTAGATGCCCCCGTAGCTCAACTGGATAGAGCAACTCCGTCCTAAGGAGTGGGTTGGCGGTTCGACTCCGCCCGGGGGTACCAAAACTAACTTTTTTTCTCCTGCTGGGGGACAATCTTTTGTTGATCGTTGTGTGGCCGACTAAACCATGTCAAAATAAGCTACAATAGCTCATTGAGAGCTAATTCTTCACAGGGAGTTTTATGAAACCTCTCTCTAGACAACTAGACTGGGCAAACTTTATTTTCCTACTGTTCTCGCCGCTCATTGGTGTGGTGGGGACCATCTACTACAGTTTCCATTACGGTATCCATCCTGTTAATGTGACGCTGCTCGTGGCTTTTTTCTGGCTGACTGGCTTAAGCATCACCGGAGGGTATCACCGATACTTTGCTCACAAGACGTACGTTTCTCACTCTCTCCTGAAGCTGTTTTATCTTGTCTTCGGCGCCTGCGCACTGCAAAACACCGCTTTGCGCTGGGCTTCCGATCATCGGAACCACCATCGCTACACCGATACGGAGAAAGACCCATACAACTTTCAAGAAGGGTTCTGGTATGCCCACGTGGGGTGGATTTGTTATAAGCGGCCTTCCGATCCCTCCCAGTTTACCAATGTCCCAGACCTACTGAACGATCGGCTCGTCATGTGGCAGCATCGCTATTACTTACTGATCGCCATTCTCATCGGTTTTGGGATCCCTACGTTGGTCGGCCTGGCGTTTGGCCATCCTCTAGGAGGGTTCCTCTGGGGTGGGATACTGCGGGTAGTCCTTGTCCACCACTTTACCTTTCTCGTGAATTCTGCCAGTCATCGGTTCGGGAAACAACCGTATGCCAATGACGACTCCTCCAGGGACTGCTGGTGGCTTGCGTTTCTGACGAACGGAGAAGGCTATCATAACTTTCACCATAAATTCCCTTCCGATTATCGAAATGGGATTCGTTGGTTTCATTGGGATCCAACGAAGTGGTGGCTTTGCTCACTCCGCATGGTCGGCCTCACGAGTCGCCTGAACAAAGTCTCGACCCAAGCCCTCCTACAGGCGCGGCGGGCCATGGAACGGGTGCACTCTACATGGCAAATGACTCAGAGCCTATCCCATGTAGGTGCTGCCATCCCTGCGAAACTTGTCCCCGCGGAAGCGGGGAGCAATTCAATATAGTCACTTCGGTCGTTTCCGGAAGGAAGGGTGAAAGTATAAGACGCTAAGCAAGACCCCCGTAAAGAAGAGCGCGTTCGCCACCCCAAAGACTAGTAGGACCAGGTCTGGCGATCGCAGGCTGGATGGCAACATCCCCAGAACACAAATCCACACCCCAACCACCCACACTAAGCTCATATCCTCCGAAGACCGCCGACGGACAATCCGCGCAATCAACGGGATGTTAAAGAACGGCATCAAGACCCCACAGAACACCCCCACCCATTGAACCGCTGACATCTTAGTATTCTATCAGCTATTGCAAAATTATTCTATGTAAAATAATATCTCCTATGGGTATTTCTCAATGGCCACTGAAAAGAGCTGGACACGACAGGAGCTGAAGCGAAACGAGCTGGCCGAGGCCGTGGCCAATGTGGTGCACTGGATTGCCAGGCATCGAGAGACCTCGCTCGCAGGGACGCTCACGCTCGTGGTGGGGCTCGCCATTCTCGCGTATCTCGTGTTCCATGCGAGAGCGGTCGATGACCAAGCATGGTACCAACTGGCATTGGCTCAAGGGCTAGCCGGTCAGCAGACTCAGAGGGATCAAGCCGTGAAGGTATTGAATGAGTTCGATACGCGTTTCCGGACGACCTCGGCCTATCCCCACTCGCTCTTAACCAAGGCGGACCTCCTCTCCAGTCAAAAACAGTACCCTGAGGCGATCCAGCTTTACGAGACCCTCCTCGGCCTACGCGAGGCGAAATCCCTCTATCCCATGACGTACAGCGCGTTGGGAGTTGTCCAAGAAGATACCAACCGGCTCACAGAAGCTCAAACGACGTACCGAACCTTCCTGGACAAGTTCCCCGACCATTTTTTGGCGCCGAGGGTGTATGAATCCCTGGCACGTGTCGAAGAAGTTCTGGGGAACGTTCAAGAGGCGAGGGCCCTTTACGACAAGTTAGCGGTTCGTTATCCTAACACCCCATGGGCGGAACGAGCCCAAGAACGACTTACCACCCTTCCTCAAGTAACCATGTCAACCACGACCGTTCAGAATCCAGTGACAAATCCGCATCAAAAGTGAAAATTTTCTTGACAACTGCTTAACCGTGTGCTACAGTGACACCCAAAGCTGCCGACCTGGAGCGAAGGGGAGGCGACGAGAAACGGCGAATAAAAGGGGGAACAGAGAACCTATGAAACAGTGGATGCAGGCGTGGTTCGTCGCAGTCTTGGTCTTGGTGCAAGCCAGTGGTGCTGTGCAGGCAGCGCTGCTCAGCAACTTGAAGCTGGATGGCCGGTTGCAGACCCGGTCGTTCGGGATCAATAACGAACTCAGCTCAAGTAGTCTCCCGGCTTCCGACTTCCGAGGAGAGACCCGTGTTCGGCTGTTGGTCGGTTCGCGGTTTGACCTGCTTGATCATGTAGGTGCTCGAGTCACGTTGAGCAAGAATAACCGGCTCATGGGCCAAGGCGCAGAATCAGCCCATACGGCGGTCCTAACAGCGGTTCGAGTCCAGGAAGCCCATGTACGCATCCCGGATGTGTTTGACCGAGCGGATCTGACCATCGGACGACAGTTCTACGGGCGCCCGAATGATCTGATTGTGTACTTTGGTCCTGGGAACGATGACCTGCTCAGCGTCGCGGCGCTGGATATCTTTCGGGCGGATGGCAAGCTCGGAGATTGGGCCTCAGTCACCGGCATCGCTGGGAAGCCAGTAGAATCCACGACTGTCTCAGCCACTTCGCCTGCCGCAGATCGTACCAACACCGACACCGACCTGTGGGGTGGTGAGGTCTGGTCTGATCGGATCATCCCCAAAGGCAAGCTGGCGACTTACTTCTATTACAACCGAGCCAAAAACGCGGGACCGGGTGGGCACAATGCGCTGAACGTCACGGGGGTACGAGCCGCTGGAGATCTGGTCGCCGGCTTCTCCTATGCTGCCGAGGCGGCGTTCAATGGTGGACGGAACAAGGGCCCGGCTGCCACGTCGTCCTACACAGGATCTGCCTACCTCGTCGGGCTCACTCATGAACACACCTGCCCGATTGGGGACGGTGCCCTCAAAGCCCAGTTTGGCTGGGGGCGGGGCAACGATCCTTCGACCGCTGGGAATGAAGCGTTTACTCCGATCAACTCCGACCTGCGGTTTGGTGAGATCGTTGGGAAACATGGGGCCAATTTGAGAATCCCCATCCCCACGGGAGCTGGTCTCACCGCGACCACCCCCGGACTTACCAACCTGCTCACCTGGAACGTCGGGAGTTCTCTCACCCCAGCGATCTGGGACCGGAAACTAGGGCTGGGTGTTCATTATTACCACTTCCAATGGCAAAAGCGGCCGATCAATCCCCTCACCGGGACGACATTCGTAAGTAAACAACTCGGTCAGGAACTTGACCTGAAGGCAAGTTGGAGACATAGCGAGAACGTGTCTTTCTCAACCTCCTACGCCTGGTTCTGGCCAGGTAAGGCCTTTACAGAGGCCCCAGTCTCCGGAGCCGCAACCACGGCCACAAATCGTACGACGCGCTACGGCGCCGACTTGGAGATCAAGTTCTAAGACGCCCTTTCAGGGGTAGACGTTTCTATCTCTTTCACCAACCCCCTCACTGATCTTCCCTTGTCCTCTGAGGGAGAGCCCGTGAGGGGGTTGGTGTTTTTGACTTGAGAGAGCGGTTTTTGGTAGGGTGATCACGTGTTGAGTCGCTGTCTTAACGTCGTCCTTCTCGCCGGAGTTTTCCTGCCGATCGCCCTCCTGCCTGTCCGTGCAACCTCCTTGAATTTAGGGGCCGAGTACCGGATCCGCGGCAACACCATCAGCAACCCCGATTTTGATACCAGTACCAACGACCGGCGGGGCTTCTATTCCCATCGAATGCGCCTCTATCTCAACAGCCAAGTCGCCCCGTCGGTGGAGTTAGGGACCAAGCTCCAAGCCATCGGGGTCGTCGGGTCCACTACCAGCACGGTCACCGACCGCTTGGTCAATCCGGCAGGATCCCGGTATCCTAATACCGAGTTCACCCCATGGATTGAGCACGCGTACTTGGCCTTTCGTACCCCCTTTAATTGGCCGATGTCGCTGACCGTCGGTCGTCAGCCGATCAAGGTTGGCGACGGGCTCCTCCTCTCAGATGATGACCTGGGGCTGACCGGGATTCGTGCCCAAGCCTGGCTTCCGCTCTCCTGGGATGTGGGGATGGAGGCGTTCACGTTC
>JACPXA010000063.1 GCA_016196785.1 Elusimicrobiota bacterium | reverse complement strand
TGCCTTACTGGCAAGCCATTCTGGTCGTCGCGCTGGTTACATCTCCCCGAGGCCTGAGCCAGGTCTTGATGGTTTTGGACAAGCACCCGGGGTTCCGGGTGACACTGGTTCCCCCTGAGCAGGGGTGGGGTTCTGAGGCTGGCTCGGATACCGTCCCTGTGCTCACCCGTCGAGTGAAGGCACTGGTCAGCGCCAATCGCATCGAACTGGCTCTCGGGTTGTCGGCCCGCCCCTTGCTTCCCTTGATTCATGAGACGGGATTGGTTAGAATAAGCACACCGTCGGATGATGTGGAGCAATTACTGAGCGACGGACTCCACGCGTTTGAGCGAACCTGGGGGTTTTCCCCGAAAGGATTTGTCGCCCCCGAAGGCGCGGTCGCTGGAGCGGTGGATGGTGAACTTCGGCGGGTCGGATTCCAATGGGTCGTCGCAGCCTTGGGAGGTCCCTTAGGAGGTCCATCAGTGGTTCTCCATGATCAGCCGGTGTATTTTGACGGCTCAGGGATGGGCACACGTTGGGCCGCAAAGGGATCGAAAACGCCAAGCCAGTGGCTCAATGAGGTAGTCCAAAGTCCTGAGCGTTCTTCGGGGCCGGTGATCATGGTGTTCGCCGAATCTCCGACCCTTCCGGGCCTCCCCTTACCCCAACGACTGCCAGACATCAGCCTCCTCCCTCTGGTGGCCGAGCTGTCTGGGGGTGCCGAACGGGCGGACAACTCCCGACACATCGAATGGGTCACTCCTTCTCAGTGGGTCCATGAGAAGCGTCCGGTAGAGGTCTGGAAGGCTGACCAGTCACGGGGGTTCGGAGGTCAGACATGGGATGCACCCAACCTTACCCGTTGGACGGGGCGTCCAGCACAGGCCACGGCGTGGCGATGGTATGCCGAGTGCCGGGAGGTGGTTGAACGGTATCGGGTATCTAGTCAAGCGGATCGGCATCGTATCAATGCGGCGCTGGCGGAGCTGAGACCCCTGGTGACCGCTGAGTGGTTTGAACGGTTGGGCCAGGATGAGGCATCTGCTGAATGGCAGGTGGCCGAGCGGTACTTCACCGCCGGGATTGTCCACGCCTATCGTCTCATCGGCCAGCCGCCCCCTCCGGAGCTTGATCAACTAGGCCCCTCGCTGATTCAAGGGACAACGACATCCACGGCCGTCTCCACGGGAACCACCAGCGCTATTCAGTTCCGAGGGACTCGAGATCTTGTCGGTGTGACGGTTTCCTGGACCAACGAGGAGTACCGCTTTGCCATTCAGTTGCGAGAGCCGGCAAACCCCCAAAAGCTGCCCCTGGGATGGAGTGGCGTCATTGTGGATGTGTACCTGGACGTGAATCACCGGGAAGGCGCCGGGACGACCTCGTTGTTGCCGGATCGTCATGCCGTCACCCCGCCCCAGGACGCTTGGGAGTATGCGATGACCCTGACCAGTGAAGGGGCAAGCTTCTACCGGACACTGGGATCGGAAGGCGCGGTGAAGATCGCCGAGTTGCCCGTGGAGGTTCGCCAGCCAGACCGGACCGTCGTTGTTCGCGTACCGGCCTCCCTCTTGCGTGGGGATCCCTGGCGGTGGGGGTATCTGGTCCTGGTCATGGGAGAGGACCATGTGGTGTACGATATCCTGGATACCCCGTGGGATCCGCAGGCCTCTCACCTGACCCCGCCGCCGGGTGGACGGCCGATGGTCCTCCCGATGGTCCATCCTTAAGATGGACGACTTTTCCCCTCACAAAACCGGCCACGTGCGTTGGTGGCTTTGGGTCCTTCTCCTCGGGGTGGTCATCGCGTGGGGTGTGAAAACCCGTCACGTGACGGTGGAACGGTACTCTCTCGGCTCCTCCTCGACGATGGGTCACCCATCCCCGCCTGCGTCGGTGCCGGCGGTGGATGTCCATCCCGAGGTGCTGAGCCTCCAAGAGTCCTTTGCCCAAGTCGCTGCCCAGGTCAAGCCCTCCGTGGTCAACGTCTCAGCGGTCCATGTGGAACGTTATGAAGCGGCCCCGTTTGAGTTTTATTTTGGGGATCCCTTTGAAGACTTCTTTGGAGATTTCTTCGGGCAACCACCCAGTCCCCGCCGGTCGAGACCTCGTCCCCGCACCTACCAACGGCGTTTTGAAGGAATGGGATCGGGGGTCATCATTGACCCTGAGGGTTATGTCCTCACCAATGAGCATGTCGTCAGGAATGCGGATGAGATCAAGGTGATGCTCATGGGAGAGGAGAATCAGTCGTACACCGGTCGTGTCATCGGGAAGGACGCGAAAACGGATCTTGCCGTGATTAAGATCACCGCGGCCCGCAAACTGCCGGCGGCTCCCCTCGGCAACTCCAGCAAAGTGCGCGTGGGTGATTGGGTCCTGGCCATCGGCTCCCCGTTTGGACTGTCCCAGACCGTCACCGCAGGGATCATCTCCGCAGAGCGGCAGTCCTTGATCATCGAAGGGCGTGAATATCGAGATCTCCTGCAAACGGATGCCGCCATCAATCGGGGCAACTCCGGGGGACCGCTGGTCAATGTCCGGGGGGAGGTCATTGGCATTAATTCGGCGATCTATGCGCCCACCGGGGTCTTTGCTGGGATTGGGTTTGCCATCCCCGTGAACCGCGCCAAAGAGATCTTAGGGGACCTCATCCACAAGGGGCGGGTGGTCCGGGGGTGGCTGGGGGTCGAGCTGTCCAAAGCGATCACGCCGGCCGTGGTGAAACAATTCGGCCTCCCCGATGAACGAGGGGTCTTGGTCAACGATGTTCCGAAAGGCTCCCCCGCCGACCGTGCCGGCATCCGCCGCGGGGACGTCATTCGGACCTTTGATGGAGTCCCGGTCAAAGACGTGGACCACCTCCAAAGCCTCGTCGCCAAAACGCCTCCCAAAAGGACCGTCCGGGTCCAGCTCATCCGTGATCGGAAACCCCTGGAGGTGACATTGGTCATCGGCGAGCGCCCCAGTTCCGTGGATGAAACCGGCCGTCTCCAGAAGGAGGAGAGGCCGCCTTCCAGGGAAGAGACGGTCGCGTCATGGTGGGGGATGAAGGTGCACGCCATGAATGAGCAGCTCGCGGAGATGTATGGCCTGCCATCGGGCGAGTCCGGGGTCGTCATCGTTGAACTGGAGCCTGGGAGCCAAGCGGAATCGTCGGGCCTGACGGTGGGCGACCTCATTCGAGCGGTCAACCAGCGCCCGACCACAGACCTCGAGGCGTTCCGCTCCGTGACCAAACAGGTGAAGCCCGCCGAAGGGATCGTGTTTGATCTCAATCGGCGTGGGCGGCCCCTGTACTTGAGCTTTATGGCTCGGTGACCTCGGATGACGACCCCAGTCCGTATCCTCGTTGCCGATGATGATCGTGCGCTCGCGGAGTTGCTGAGCGATCTCTTGACCCGCGAGGGGTATCAGGTCACCATCGCGCACGATGGGGCGGAGGCGCTCAAGCGCGTCCGCGAGCTGCGACCCAGCGTGGTGGTGTTGGATGTGATGATGCCGGTGATGGACGGGTTTCGGGTCTGCCGGGCATTGAAAGAGGATCCCTCCTTGGCGCCTCCACCAAAAATCTTGATCCTGACGGTTCGGGAGAGCGATCGCGACCGCGCCGTTGGGACCTTCCTGGCCGATGCCTTTCTGACCAAGCCCTTCCATGTGCAGGACCTGTCCGCCAAGGTCAAAGAGCTGCTTCACTCGTGATTCAATGTCAACATTTTGGGGTGTGCGGGGGGTGCGGATGGCCGGGGGTTCCGTATGAGGAACAGCTCGAGCGGAAGATGGCGGCTGTCACCGGGGTCCTGGCCCCGTTTGAGCTCGGTGACCTCCCTCCGATCCTTCCCTCCCCGGAACGCTGGTTCTACCGGAACAAGATGGAGTTTGCCTTTGGAACGGCAGACGGATCCCTGGCGTTGGGCTTACGCCGGGAGGGGCGGTTTGATCAGGTCGTCTCGCTCCAGGAATGCCTCGTGCTCTCCCCCGATGCCCCGAGGTTGCTCGAGACCGTCAGGTCCTGGGCGGAGCAGGAACACATTCCTCCCTATGACCTCCGACGGCACCAGGGGGTCTTGCGCTATCTGATCATCAGGGAGGGAAAACACACCGTCCAGCGGATGGTGCATCTCATCGGTACCCCAGAGCTCCAGACCCATGTGCCGTCGCTCAGGGAGCGTCTCCTGCCTGAACTGCCAGGGGTCACCACGATGTTGGTCGGCTACACCACACGGAAGTCTGATGTCGCGTTAGCGGAACACACGGAGCTCCTGTCAGGACCGGGCTGGATCGAAGAACGGCTCTTGACGCTTCAGTTTCGGATTTCTCCCTCTGCGTTTTTCCAGACGAACACCGCGGGGGCTGAACTGTTGTATCACACGGTGGCGGCATGGGTTCCGTCTCGGCCCGGGGTCTTGTTAGACCTGTATGCCGGGACGGGCGGGATGACCCTGACCCTTGCTGGAGCGGCGGACCGGGTGATCGGGGTTGAGTCGAACGCGGCGGCGGTTCAGGATGCGGAGCAGAATGCCCAACTCAATGGGATCACGAATTGCGAGTTTGTCGCTGAAGATGTTGCGGTGTTCCTCCGCCGCATCGCCCTCTCCCAGGTGCTGACGCAACTCTCAGCCGTGGTGGTGGATCCCCCGAGAGCCGGGATGCACCCCAAGGCCATGGCGGCGCTGTTGGAATTAAACCCCCCCTGTCTCGTCTACGTGTCCTGTAACCCCCAGGCGCTGGCGCGCGACCTCCAACAGTTAGGGGTATACTACCGCATCACCGCTGTGCAGCCGATTGATCTCTTCCCCCACACCCCCCACGTCGAGGTCGTCCTTCGCCTCGACCACCGGTAGGGGACGTAGTTGCTTTATTGCCTTTCTGATTGAAGTGTGAAATGGACACTCCTTGGATGGAGCACCTCAACCCCCCGCAACGTGAGGCGGTCCTCGCGACTGAGGGGCCGCTCTTAATCTTAGCGGGGGCGGGAACTGGGAAAACGCGGGTCATCACCCATCGGATTGCGCACCTCCTTGCCCGGGGCATTTCCCCGTGGCAGATCTTGGCCGTCACGTTTACGAATAAGGCCGCCGATGAGATGCGGCACCGGGTGGAACACCTGGTGCCGGGACAGGGCCGGGCGGTGTGCCTCTCTACGTACCATGCCTGGTGTGCCCAGCTCCTGCGGGTGGAAGCCGCCGCTGCAGGGCTCCCCCCGCACTTTGTGATTTACGATGAAGGTGATCAGAAGGCCTTGGTGAAGGAATGCCTGCAGGAGCTCAATCTCGATGAAAAGAGCTACAAGCCCGGGGTGCTCGTGGCCATGATCTCCCGAGCCAAGGATGACCTCATTGATGCCCGGTCGTATGAAATCCATGCCTTGACCTCCACCGACCCTGTGCGCCAGATCGTCACCAGCGTCTACCGGCTCTATCAAAAGAAACTAGAACGAGCCGGCGGTGTTGACTTCGGGGACCTCATCATGAAAGCCGTGGAGTTGCTCCGTGACCAAGCGGCCATCCGGACCAAGTATCAGGAACGGTTCCGGTACCTCATGGTGGATGAATATCAGGACACCAACCATGCGCAGTACCTCCTGACCAAGTACCTCGCCGCCCAGCACAAGAACATCTGCGTGGTAGGCGATGACGACCAGGCGGTCTACGTCTGGCGGGGTGCGGACATCCGCAATATTCTGGAGTTTGAACGAGACTATCCGAACGCCAAGGTGATCACCTTGGAGCAAAATTACCGGTCCCCCCGGACGATCCTGGACGCCGCCTGGGGGGTGGTTCAACGGAATCAACACCGCAAGGAGAAGAAACTCTGGAACGAACGGGCCGGAGGGGAAACGGTCCGGGTGGAGGAACTTCCGAACGAGGTGTCGGAGGCTCAGTTTGTCGTCGGCGAGGTACACGCCCTGGCGCAATCACAATATGCCCTGAGCGATTTTGCGGTGTTCTATCGGACCAACGCCCAATCCCGTGTCTTAGAAGATGCCTTCCGCCGGGCCGAACTGCCGTACCGCTTAGTTGGAACGGTTCGGTTCTATGAGCGAGCGGAGGTCAAGGATGTGTTGGCATACCTCCGGGTCATCTTGAACCCACGGGATTCCCTGAGCCTGAAGCGGATCCTGAATGTGCCTCCGCGCGGGATCGGCAAGGCAACCCTGCAACTCTTAGAACAGGCGGCGAAGGCTAGGCAGGACCCGCTCTTTGAGATCCTCCAACGCCTGGATCAAATCGCTGGATTGGGTCCGAAAGCGAAGGCCGCCCTCGAACGCTTCCTCGACCTGCTCCATGGCTTGATCGTTGATCGAAAGCAAGAGACCGCAAAGGGTATGATCCAGCAGGTTCTCGAGCGCACCGGGATGATCCAAGCGCTGGAGGAAGAGGGCGACGCGGAGTCACTGGTCCGCCTCGACAACCTCCAGGAATTGGTGAACGCGGTGGAGGAATACGAGCAGCGGTCTCCCGATCGTTCGCTTGAGGGGTTTCTAGAACAAGCCTCCTTGTTGACCGAGGCCGACACAGTGGGGAGGGCCCCCAACGGGGTGACCCTTATGACGGTCCATCTGGCCAAAGGCTTGGAGTTTCCGGTGGTGTTTCTTACCGGCCTGGAGGAAGGCCTATTCCCCATCGGGGATTCAACCTTTGCCCTGGAGGAACTAGAGGAGGAACGGCGGCTCTGTTATGTCGGGATGACCCGCGCCAAGGACAGGCTCTATCTCACCAGCACCGCCAGCCGGCGGCTCTACGGGCAGCCACACTGGAATGTCCCTTCTCGGTTTATTGCTGAGGCGGGGTTGGTCACCCGTCCGGAGTCTCCGTTGCCCGCTGAACCTCAGGCCGGGGTCACCCCGTGGACTTTTCCTTTCTCGACCCCTCCGCCCACGCCCATTCAGATTGGCCAGCGGGTGCGTCACCCCGAGTTTGGAGAGGGCAAGATCATCGAAAAGAGCGGAACGGGGGAACACCTCAAAGTAGTGGTACTGTTCGATACCGGCCGATGGAAAAAACTTCTGGTCAAATACGCCCGTCTCGAACCCCTGGGGACGTAGTTCGGAAATTAGGTTTCAGGAAGCGTCTCCGCTCCATCTCCTCCAAATGACCAGTTCGTGTCAGGCCGCCCATTTGAAGCGCGGCTTCCGGTGTGCCTCGGCGCAATCACGCAGATAGAGGTCAATGAGCACCTGGTAACCGATGCCGGTTTCTTCCGCGAGCTGCTTGAAATATGCGATCGTGGGCTTCGCGAGGTTGATGGTGATCTGCTCTTTGAGTAGTTTAGCGTAGGGATTTTTGATTCCGTGGCTAAAGTCGTAGTGTTTTCTCACGGTCGTTTTAAGCCCCCATACTGTCGTCGTTCTGCGGAGTCGGCCAACCGTGCGGAAATCAGCCGAATCACGCGGTCCTCTTCCCGGTAGGTATGGCTCACCACGAGCAGCCTGAGCTTCGCGCTCATCCCGATCAGGAGGTACCGGTGCTCCTCATCGGAGTGGTCAGGATCGTGAATGAGAATGCCGTGCTCATCGAAGAAGACAGATGAGGCTTCGACGAACATGACCCCATGTTTCCGCTGGTTATTGTGTGCCTTGGTGGGATCCCAGTCGAAGCGGAGATCCATACCCAATAATTATAAAATAATTATGCATGTCCGTCTACCTCAGGCTGTGTCACCAGACAATCTATGGGGGACGTACTTCGGAAATTAGGTTTCAGAGGCCGATCCTCAAAGCCGACCTTCCTAAGAACGTTCCCCCTTGAGGCTCACCAACCGGCTGGACAACAAGAGTTCAGCCACTTCGACGGCAGAAATCATCGCGAAGAATTAAGTATAATTTGGCCACTAACGATTTCTTACTTTCACGATCGAAGGGAGGCGAAGTTGGCCATTAGTCTGAAAGAGGTGGCGCATGTGGCGCGGCTGGCGCGATTGGCGCTGACCCCAGAAGAACAAACGCTCTATGCGGAACAACTGGGGAAGATTCTCGAGCACGTGAGCCAACTCAAAGAGCTCGACACGACCCATGTGACGCCCACCTCGCATGTGTTGCCCTTGAGCAATGTCTGGCGGGAGGATGTCCGTCGGGTGTGGGGCGACGCGGAACCGTTGTTGGCGAACGCCCCGGAGCGTGAAGGGCCTTTTTTTAAGGTCAAGAAAGTGATTGAAGGCGAACCAGGGGTGACGGCTCCCCCCAAGAAGTAACATGAAAGATCTCCCCGTTCAAAGCGCCGGGGCGATTGCCCAGGCCATCCGAGGACGCGAAGTCACCGCTGAGGAGGTGACACGCGCCTTTTTGCAGCGGATTGAGCAGATTGACTCCAAAGTTCGGG
>JACPXA010000062.1 GCA_016196785.1 Elusimicrobiota bacterium | reverse complement strand
GGTTGGTGTTCAATGGCCTGGTCAAATACGACAAGAATTTGCAGATCGTCGGAGACCTCGCAGAGTCGTGGACGGTCTCCCCAGATGGCTTGGTCATCACCTTCCACCTTCGGCGTAGCGTCACCTGGCACGATGAGGTTCCCTTCACGGCGGAGGATGTTCGGTTCACCTATGAACGCCTCGTTGACCCTAAAGTCCGAACCCCCTACGCGAGCGATTTCGAACTGGTGAAATCGCTTGAGGTGCTGGATCCTTACACGGTGCGGGTCACCTATAAGGAACCGTTCAGCCCAGGGCTCATCTCCTGGGGGATGGGCATGATCCCCAAGCATGTCTTTGCGAGCGGGGATTTCAACACCCATCCGGCGAACCGCCGCCCCATCGGCACGGGACCGTTCCGCTTCCAACTCTGGAAGACCGATGATCGGATCCTGCTGGAGGCGAACCCCCGCTACTACGAAGGCCGCCCCTACCTGGACCGCTACCTCTACTTGATCATCCCTGACCAGACCGTGCAGTTCTTAGAGCTGCGCAATGAGGCGATTGACGCCATGACCTTGACCCCCGACCAATTCAAGGCCTACCCTGAATTCTTCCGACGCTACCGCAAATTCCGCTATGTCCGGCCGATCTATACGTATCTCGGTTTCAACCTCAGGAACCCACTGTTTCAATCGGCGGCGGTCCGTCGGGCGATCGCCCACGCCATTGACAAACAGGCCTTGGCACAAGGCGTGCTGCTGGGCTTCGGACAGCCCGTGACTGGCCCGTATCCGCCCACCTCCTGGGCCTTCAACCCGAATGTTAAGGAGTATCCCTATAACCTGGAAACGGCCAAAACGTTGTTGGCCAGCGAAGGGTGGGTGGATCACGATGGGGACGGCTGGGTGGATCGCAATGGCAGACCCTTTGAGTTTACGATCCTGACGAACCAGGGGAATAAGTCTCGGGCGCTCACCGCGGAGATGATCCAGGATCAGCTCAAACGGATTGGGATCAAGGTCCATGTGCGGATCCTCGAATGGGCGACCTTTCTCCATCAATACGTGGACCCTGGCGCCTTTGATGCGGTTATCCTCGGGTGGCAGTTGTCCTTTGACCCGGATCAGTACAACATTTGGCATTCCTCGCAGCGGAAACCGGGCCGGTACAACTTCGTGGGCTACGCGAACCCAGAGGTGGACCGACTCCTCGAGCAGGGCCGCCGGGTGTTCGATCGAGCGAAACGGCAACAGATCTACTGGCAACTCCACCAACGACTGGCCGAGGATCTCCCCTACGTGTTCCTCTACGCTCCCGACACCTTGGCGGTGATCCATCGGCGGGTCCGAGGGCCAGAGGTCGCGCCGGCCGGGTTGGGGTGGAACTTCCGAGAATGGTACGTTCCCCCTGCCGAACAGAAATACCCCACACATATCATCTATGCAAGGTAAGGGGGGAGCCTGGGGCGCGGCTGCGTTCGCTACGCTTCTGGCCCCAGGCTCCCCCCTAGAGCACTCATCCGAATGACCACCTACCTCTTACGGAGACTGCTGTATCTGATCCCGACCTTGTGGGGGATTACGGTCTTGTCTTGGGGGCTGATGCAATTGGCGCCAGGTGGACCGCTGGATCAGATGGTTGCGTTGAACGTCAAGGTGTCTCCAGAGGTCAAGGTCCGATTGACGAGGGAACTCGGGCTGGACCAACCATGGTACGTCCAGTACGGCCGATGGCTCAAGCGACTGTCTCGGTTGGACTTCGGCCAGTCTTTTAAAGACGGGCAGCCAGTACTCCGAAAGATCGCCACACGACTGCCGGCGACGCTGCTCCTCAATAGCTTAGCCATCGGGGTGATCCTCCTCGTCGCGGTACCGTTAGGGGTGTATGCCGCGGTGCGACAAGGGGGATGGTTTGATCGGCTCACTACGATCTGGGTGTTTATTGGCTACTCCACCCCGGCGTTTTGGCTGGCCCTCTTACTCATGATCCTCTTGGGGTTAAAACTCGGGTGGCTGCCGATCTCGCGCCTGACCTCCTTAGGGTTCCCGGGGTTCCCCTGGTGGGGTAAAGCCTGGGATCTCCTTCGGCATCTCGTCCTCCCCGTCTTTGTCTTGGCTTTTACGGGCTTGGCCGGTCTATCCCGATATACCCGGGCCAGCATGTTAGAGGTCATTCGGCAGGACTACATCCGGACGGCACGGGCCAAAGGGCTCCGGGAGTCCCGGGTTATCATTCGACATGCCTTGCGGAACGCGCTGATTCCGATCCTCACCTTGCTGGGCTTTATCGTCCCCGATCTGATCGGCGGGAGCGTAATCGTGGAGACGATCTTTGCCTACCCCGGCATGGGTCGTTTGAGCTATGAGGCCATTATGACGCGGGATTACTTCGTGGTCATGGGAGTAGTGGTGATCTCAGCGTTTCTGACAGTATTGGGAAACCTGCTGGCGGACCTTTCCTACGCCTATGCCGATCCTCGGATTCGGTATAGATGATACGCCTTTACTGGAAACGCTTGAAGCAGAACCGGCTGGCGTTGGCTGGCCTCGGTGTCATTGGCCTGTTGGCGCTGCTCGCGCTAATGGCGCCTCACCTCGTGCCCCATGATCCCATCCACCAAGATCTCCTCCATCGCTTAGAGCCCCCCTCACGGTTCCATCCGATCGGGACCGACGACCTGGGGCGGGATGTGCTGTCCCGCTTGGTGTATGGGACCCGCATCTCTCTCATGGTCGGATTCGTCGCGGTGGGGATCTCTGTGGTCATCGGGACGCTGCTGGGGCTTGTGGCCGGGTACTATGGCAAGTGGGTGGACGCCTGCCTCATGCGCCTGGTGGATACAATGCTCAGTGTGCCGACGATCTTCCTCATCTTGGCGGTCATTGCGTTTCTTGAACCGAATATCTATAACGTCATGGCGGTGATTGGGCTCACGGCGTGGCCAGGGCTCACGCGACTTGTTCGGGGCGAGTGCCTCTCCGTACGGGAACGAGACTTTGTACAAGCTGCAAAGATCGTGGGGTTGAGCGCCCCACGGATTCTCGGCTGGCACCTCCTCCCCAACGTCATCGCGCCGATTCTCGTGAGCGCGACGTTAGGGGTGGGGGGGGCTATCCTCACCGAGTCGGCGCTCTCTTTCCTTGGGCTCGGGGTCCAACCGCCCATTCCCTCTTGGGGAAACATGCTCACTCTCGGGCGGGATTATCTCCACCTGGCGTGGTGGCTCTCACTGTTCCCTGGCCTGGCGATCCTCATCACCGTGTTAGCCTTCAACCTACTGGGGGAGGGCCTCCGCGATGTCCTCGACCCCCGGGCAGGGACGTAGCTGCCTTTCTGCCTTATTACGATGGCTACGAAAGGCAATAAAGCAGCTACGTCCCTGGGGGCTCTATTGGAAATTCGCGGGCTGAGCGTCGAGTATCGTCGTCATCGGCAGGTGATCCCTGCGGTGCGCCGGGTCTCGCTCACGATTCGTCCTGGGGAGACGGTGGGGGTAGTGGGAGAATCGGGATGTGGGAAAAGCACCCTGGCACTCGCGGTGCTGCGTCTCATTCAGGAAACAGAGGGACGGATTCGTGAGGGCGAGATCGTGTTTGCTGGCCGTTCCCTCCTGACAAGCTCGGAGGAAGAACTGCGGCAGATTCGGGGGAAGGAGATCAGCATTATCTTCCAGGATCCCTTCAGCTCGCTGAATCCCGTGTTGCCGGTGGGCGATCAAGTAGAGGAAGTGCTCCTCGAGCATACCGGTCAGCGCAACCCCCACCGAGTGCTCGAGATCTTTGCAAAAGTCCAGCTTCCAGATCCCCAGCGGATCTACCATGCTTACCCCCACCAACTCTCCGGAGGACAACGCCAACGGGTCATGATCGCCATGGCGATCATTACGGGACCCCAACTGTTGATCGCTGACGAACCCACAACCGCGTTAGATGTCACCATCCAACGGGAGATCCTCGAACTCCTCTTTGGGTTACAACGAGAACTCAAGATGGCCATCTTGCTGATCAGCCATCATGTGGGGATCATCGCCCAGTATACCCAGCGGGTCGCGGTCATGTACGCGGGGGAGATTGTAGAGGAGGGGGAGACGGATCGGGTGTTGCAAAACCCGCAGCACCCGTATACGCGGGGGTTGCTGGACTCCCTGCCGCGTTTGAGAGGAGAGCACTTGCGGCGGTTGCCGATGATCCCGGGACAGCCGCCGGAACCGCTCCACCTCCCCACCGGTTGTCCCTTCCACCCGCGCTGCCCCGTAGCAGTCGCTCGCTGTCAAACGGATCCTCCCTATCTGGCGGAGGTGCAGGGCCGCCAGGTAAGTTGTTGGGTGGCGCAAGGCGGTGAGGTGCGCAGTTGAGCCCCATCCTGGAGGCGCAACATTTGGTAAAATCGTTCCCGGTGGAGGGGGGGATACTACGCCGGACGGTGGGAGAGGTGCGCGCCGTGGAAGACGTATCGTTGACCCTCGACGCGGGGGAGGTTGTGGCGCTGGTCGGGGAATCAGGGAGCGGAAAAACCACGGTTGGAAAACTCCTGATGGGGCTGTTCCACTCCGACCGTGGGACGATCCTGTTGGATGGACAGCCTGCTCATACCCTTACTCGCCGGCGGCGGGCCACGTTCATTCAAATGATCTTCCAGGATCCTTTTGCCTCCCTCAATCCGAAGTTGTCCGTTGGCACCATCCTGGCGGAGGCGGTGCGCGTGCGGCGAAGCCTGCGCGGCCATCCGGTCACCCACTCGGTGACCGAGGAAGTCCGAGGCTTGCTTGAGCTTGTAGGACTGCCCCGGCGCAGCCTCGATGATTACCCGCATCAGTTCTCTGGAGGCCAGCGCCAGCGGATTGGCATCGCGCGTGCCTTGGCGCTTCGCCCCCGGGTCATTATTGCGGACGAGCCGGTCTCGGCCCTGGACCTCTCCATCCAGGCTCAAATTGTGAACCTCTTGATGGACCTGAAAGCTGAACAGCACCTCTCCTACCTGCTGATCGCCCATGACCTAGCCGTCGTGGAGTTCATGGCGGATCGCGTGTTGGTGATGCAAGCGGGACGCATTGTGGAGGAGGGACCCACCGGACCGCTCCTCGGCGCCCCCAGACATTCCTACACGCAACGCCTGATCGCCGCGGTCCCGCAACGCCCGACACGCCGATGATTCTGCTCTCCAACATGCTGGCCCGGAGCTGTCAACGGCACCCCGAGGAGAAAGCGCTCATCTTTCAAGGCAAACGCTGGACGTATGAGGCGCTGGGGGGCGAGGTGCATCGAGCCACGCAAGCCCTGGCCGCGCTCGGGGTGCGGGCCGGGCACACCTTTGCGCTGATCTCGCGCAACTCCCCGGAGTTCGTCATCTGTTACTTCGCCCTCATAGAGTTAGGGGCCATCGCCGTGCCGGTGAATTTCCAACTGAAACCAGAGGAAATGGCCTATATCTTTCAAGACGCCGGGGTCGTCGGGGCGTTCACCCAACGACCCTTCTTAGCCGGCGTCATGAGCGCCGCCCGCCAAGTCCCCACGATCCTCTCAGTCGTAGTGACTCACCCCCCTCACCCTTCTTCCCTCTCCCCCCAACCGGGGGGAGAGGGTAGGGGTGAGGGGGGAACTCGGGAACTAACTCCCCAAATCTACGATTGGGAGGAAACTCTCAGAAGGGCCACCCCGGACGCGCTTGCCGCCTTTCCGCACATGCCCCGCCAGGAAAACGAGACGACCACGATCCTGTACACCTCCGGCACCACTGGCAAGCCCAAAGGGGTCATGCTCAGCCATCGCAACCTCCTCTCCAACGTGGAGGCCTGTTGCCAGGCGATCGAGCTCACCGCACAGGATGTGTTCCTGTGCCTGCTGCCTATGTTCCACTCGTTTGCCTGGACAACCTGCGTGTTGGTCCCGCTGTCCCTTGGCGCCAAAATCGCCATTGTGGAATCGGTCCGGCCATTCCGAGAAGTGCTCCGGGCGATCTGGAAGTACCGGGTCACGCGGTTCATCGCCGTCCCGCCGATCTTCGCCGCCCTCTTAAAGCTGCCCTTCTGGCGGCCACTCCGTTTCTTGAATCCGGTGCGGGTCGGCGTGTCCGGGGCAGCGCCGCTCCCCCCAGCGGTACGTACCGCGTTTGAACGGAAGTTCGGCATCCCGCTCCTGGAAGGGTATGGACTCACCGAAGCCAGCCCCGTCGTCTCGCTCAACCCCTGGCACGGGTCACGCAAGGACGGGTCGGTCGGCCGACCACTCCCTGGCGTCTCCATCAAGATTGTGGGGGAGGATGAGCACGAGCTGCCGGTGGGCCAGGTGGGAGAGATATGTGTCGCCGGCCCTAATGTCATGCAAGGGTACTACCGACGACCGCAAGACACGCAAGAGGCGTTCCTCCCACGGGAGGGGCATAACACCACCCGTTGGCTGCGTACCGGCGACCTGGGCCGCCTGGACGCAGACGGCTTCCTCTACATTGTAGACAGAAAGAAGGATCTCATCATCGTCAAAGGCCTGAACGTCTATCCCGTGGAGGTAGAGGAGGTCCTCCTCACGCATCCTGCGGTCGCGGAGGCGGCGGTGATCGGCGTCCAAGATCAAACGGGCGACGAACACATCATCGCCTATGTCACGCTCAAAGAAGGCGCCCACGTGGAGAAAACTGAGCTCCTCCGGTTGTGCCGGGAACGCCTCGCGCTGTTCAAATGCCCCAAGGACCTCGACATCCGGACGGAGCTTCCCAAAAATACCCTCGGTAAGATCTTGAAAAAAGAACTGAGGAACCAGTCCTCCACATGAATCAGGTTGAGCGCCTGCTCCAAGTGGTGAACCAGACAGCGCACCGGGCCCACCAACGGGTGTTCCTGGTGGGGGGGCTCCTCCGTGACCAGCAGGTAGGCCGGACGACGCAGGACCTTGACTTTGTCGTCAACCACAGCGCGCAACGGCTGGCTGAACGGGTGGGGTCCAAACTGCGCGGCCATCCCTTTGTGTTGGATGCCGAACGCCACATTTATCGCGTGGTGGTCCAGAAAGGCTTGCTACGGTATCACCTCGATTTCGCCCGCCAACAAGGCAAGACGATCGAACAGGACCTCGCCCGGCGGGACTTTACCATGAACGCGCTGGCGGCTCCGCTGAACACCCACGTCTCCCTCGCCCGCCTGCACGAGACGATCATTGACCCGTTTCATGGGATCGCTGACCTCAAGCGACGGGTTATCCGACACGTAAGCCTCTCTGCCTTTCGAGAGGACCCACTCAGACTGCTCCGGGCGGTCCGCCTCGGGGCGGAACTACAGGCGACCATCCACCCCACCACCGCCCGGCTCCTGCGTCGGTACGCCTCACTCCTCCGCCGCGCGACTCCGGAACGGATGCACGACGAACTGTTCAAGCTGCTCGCGGTCCCGCACAGCGCCCCGTGGCTCCGTCACATGGACAAGCTCGGACTCCTCGCAGTACTGTTCCCTGAGCTTGAAGCATGCCGCAACATGGCCCGGCGCTACTACCCGAAAGGGGGGGTGTTAGGTCACTCCTTAGATGCGGTAGAGCTTTTAGAAACGCTCTGCTTTGAGCACTTACCTCAAAGTCTTCACCCGCACCCAACTGGCGTCTCGCCAATCGCCACCCAATCACCCCCTCACCCTTCCCTCTCCCACCAGGGGAGAGGGCAGAAGCTCTCCAACGTTTCCCAATGGCCGAGCGATTTTCAATCCTATTTGGACAAGCCAGTCGGAGGAACATTCTCGCGGCGAGTCCTCCTCAAGTTGGCGGAGTTGCTTCACGACATCGCCAAACCGGTCACCGCCAAGAAAATTGAAGGACGGCTCCGATTCTTCGGACATGAAGAGGTGGGAGCCGCCATGACCCAGAAGGCCGCGGAACGGTTGAGATGCAGCCGCGAGGAAACGCGGGTGATGGCGTTGTGGGTCCGACATCACCTCCGCCTGGGAAACCTCGGACACCAACGGCAGGTGAGCGACAAAGCGATCTTTCGCTACTTTCGAGATTTAGACCCCGAAGGGGTGGGAATGGTGCTCGTCTCCCTGGCGGACCATTGGACCTACCGCACCCCCCGCCAACGCGGGAAGGGCCGCGACCCGGTGGAACGGATTGCAGCCCGGCTCCTCCAATACTATTACTATCGCCCGGAGGTAGTCCGCCCGGTCAAACTCATTGATGGCCATGTCCTGATGCGGGCCCTCCGCCTCAAGGAGGGTCCTCTCATCGGCCAACTCCTCCGCACCATCCAAGATGCCCAGGCCGCCGGCCAAGTCACCACCCGGGAACAGGCGGTCACCTACGCCAAGCAACTCCTCGCCCAGCAACGCAAGATCCCGCCCAAGGAATAAGGCGAGCCACCCATGAATCACCTCACAGCGCTTTGGCGAAAGAAGGTGGCTCGTGTGGATCTCCAAGACTTCTTCAAGTCCCAGAAATCTGGGAGCTCGCGAGGACCTCTCAGGCGGCTTTTGCAAGATCCGCTTTGGCCAGACGCTTGTACATCCGCCCGTACTTCTGATGACTTTTAGCCAATGCCTCTTCAAACTGCTTGCGGCGCTTAGAGTCATTCACAGGAGCAACGATTAACACTCGGCCATCCGTCGAGATACCCAGCGGCGTCTTCTCGTTAATGTCAAGGAGATCAAGTACGCCTCGGTCGATCACAAGAGCCAAGCTGTGACCATGCTTCGTTAATCTTTTCATCATACAAGCCACCTCCGCTATGGTGATTCGATGGTGATACAGTGTATCACCAATTTGACCTTGTGGCAAGGCCTCGATTGGAAGGTGGGGAAGCGGCCGGTGTTCCAGTTTTGGGGGAGGACGTCACCCACTTCTTACGATTTCCTAAAGAAGTTGTAAACGGATTGTGACACAAGGCCCCGTTTGTTCCCCCCTTTCCGTCAGTCCCTCAATGGATGATGTTCCGATCTTTGGGGACTCACCGATGAGCAAAAAATTTACAAATTGGTGACAAGATCTCCATGCAATCTTAATGTTGGATGGTTATCCTCAATGTGTAGGTCACTCATCGGTGGGTGAGCTGAGCGCCGACGGCTTGATGAACCTCTCCAAAGGGGGGTGTATGGTGGCGGGTCCAAGGTGGATCTCCAGGACAGCCTATGCGACGGCGATCGTGTTTCTCTACGCGATTGCATTGCCCTCCCGATCTTCCACGCTTCCACGGTACCTTGATGGTCTGAGCGACACTTCTGACATCCCCCTGACGTTCCCCCCGAAAACCAGGCCATAGGCAATCGGTGTTCCGAGGTGCTATGATCGCACAACGGAGGCCCGAACATGGCAAAGAAGCGGTATACGGAAGAGCAGATCGTAGCGATCCTGAAGGAATCGGCGGCCGGGGCAAAGACTGAGGAAATCTGCCGCAAGTATGGCGTGAGCCACGGGACGTTCTACCTGTGGCGAACGAAGTTCGCGGGCATGGCGGTGCCCGACATCAAGCGGCTGCGGGCGCTCGAGGACGAGAACCTGAAGCTCAAGCGGAAAGTCGGTGAGCTGACCATGGACCTCGATGCGACCAAGGAGCTGCTCTCAAAAAACTGGTAAGGCCCAAGGCAAGGCGTGCCGCGGCTCAGCACGTGGTCGAAGTCTTGGGCCTGCCCCAACGGAGGGCCTGCCGACTGACGAGCTTATGCCGGGCGACGTGGCAATACGAGCCGAAGCCCGAGAGCCCGGAGGATTTGGCGTTGAAGACCAGGATCCGAGAGCTGGCGGCCCAACGGCGGCGCTTCGGCTCGCCACGCATCTGGCGGCTGCTCGACCGTGAAGGCTGGGGAGCCAACCACAAGCGGGTGGAGCGCATCTACGCCGAGGAGCGATTGTCGCTGAGGCTCAAGAGGCGCAGGAAACAGGCAGCGGCGGTGAGGGTGCCGCTGCCGGTGCCGACGGGCCCAAATCAGGTGTGGTCGATGGACTTTGTCTTTGACTGGCTGGTGAGGGGACGCAGAATTAAGATGCTGACGATCGTAGATGACTTCACGAGGGAATGCCTGGCGATCGAGACGGCCTTTGGGCTGGGCGGGGCGCGGGTGGTGCAGGTGCTCAGTCGTCTCTTCGAGACACGCGGCCCGGTGGTGGGAATCCGGTCAGACAACGGCCCCGAGTTCGCCGGCAACGCGCTGGATTCGTGGGCGTACAGCAATGGCGTACGGCTGGACTTCATCCGGCCAGGAAAGCCGACGGAGAATGCCTACATCGAGAGTTTCAACGGGCGGTTACGCGACGACTGCCTCAATGACCACCAGTTTCTGACGATGCCGGAAGCCCAGGTGATTATTGAAGCTTGGAGGAAGGACTACAATGAAGCAAGGCCGCACGGCTCTCTCGACGGGCTTACGCCCGGCGAGTTTGCTGAACGACACACGACAATGTTAAACAAGCTGGCCCTCAAAGAACACCGGTTCATATTGGCCTAGAAACGGGGGGAACGTCATCAGGTAACAAAATGTTGGGAGAGTGCTCTGGGTTCATGTGGTCGGCGAAACGCACACGGAGATCAGAAACGTTAAGGGAACCCTGCTCTCTCTTAAGCCAGTAGGAGAGCAAAGTGGATCAGGTATCTGACGACAGAGAGAAGCTCGAACAATATTTTTCACAAATTAAGTTGCGAGAGAAAAAACTTCGAGAACTACAAGAGAAATTCGAGGAACTGATCCCTCAACTTACGGTAGAAGCCTTGCCAGGGAATGGTGTGCCAGAAATCGTAGAAAATATCGACGTCGATCGTCGTATAACTGAGAAGACTTCACGCGTTTCTTCCAAGCGAAACATTTTGGCTAGTCTACTTATTGGAGGGGTAGTTATCATCTCGCTTGCACTAGCCAAGTTCGACTGGACGGTGAAAACATATGGTGAGGCCCTGCCAGCTAATCGACTGATCATGCGAGCTCCTTTTGACGGCTTTCTGAACAACTTATACTCCAAAGAGGGGGACAAAGTGGAACAGGGCAGCATCGTTGCAGAAATTCGGAACGATGATTTAATCTTAGACATCTCCAAACAAAGTCAAGAATTGCGCATAGTTTCCAGTCAAGTAGATCTCGTAGGTGATACCCTTAAACGGCTAAGGGAGACATTGGAGAGGAAACAAAGACTTCGCAGAGAAGGGATTATTCCAGTTATGGAAGTTGAGAAAACCCAGAATGATTACGATGAGGCGCTAATCAAAAGCCAAATGCTCAAGCGAGATCGGACCCATTTAGAAACCAGTGTCGAACTTCTTAAGGACAAAATAAATCAGACTAAGCTGGTTGCTCCCATGCGTGGTATTATTGTCACCCATAACTTGGATAAGAGTAACAAAATGTTTTTTGAAAAAGGGGAGAAGATTTGCGAAATAGCTGATCTAAGCCGCTTCGTCATCGAAGCTTCCATCCCAGAAGCACATATCAGAAAGATGGCGGTGGGGCAAGAGGCCTATGTGAAATTTGACGCCTATAGCAAATGGCACAAAGGCAAGGTTATCAAAATAGCAGAGTTTTCTGGCCTTCCTTCAAGAACAATTGAGGAATTATTGCGAAGACCTGATGGAGACGAAAAGAAAGGCATCATTGCCACAATCGAATTATCTGAAGAACCACGTCTGATCAAATATGGCATGAACGCCAGGGTCAAAATAGTATTTTCAAGGGCAAGCCTCTTTGAACATCTGATGGAAAAGTAAAGATATGCGGAGGCAGGCACTTCTCTTAATGCGGCAGATAAGCGGGTTCTTCCGTCGTCCTGAGACATTCATATGTTTGTTGATCCTTGCCACGATGGGTTTTACCTCCTTAGAAGGAATCGTTATTGGGGATAGCTATCATGGTCTCGGAGTCTTTAATGTAACGTGGCTTCTGGTCTTCGGATACCTTATTTTCAATGTCGCTTTTATGCTTCTACATACAACGTATGCCCTATTTATCAACTATACCCTCTTTAAGGAAAGATATTTAACAGAGATCCCCAGGACCGCGATAGTTTATTTCCTTCGTAAGGAATCTAGTGGGCTCTATGAGAGAATGGAATATACGTTTAGATGCAACTATTTGGATAACGTCGATCTATGGATAGTCACTGGAGAAGCTGAAGAAAAGTATTTAAGTTATGAAATGGACGTCCTTCATCGGCTGCGTAAGAAATTTGGAGATCACAGGGTTCAATACTTCCATAGCGATAACCCGACAAAAAGAAAACGTGAGATGATGGAATTATGGCTCGATGAATATTCCAACGACTATAAGTATTTTATTCCATGCGACGCTGATTCTTTACTCCCTATAAACACAGTCCTAAAACTCCTGAGAAAAGCTGAGCATCCGGAGAACAGGAGAATTGCCGTTTTTCAAACGAGTATAGAAATAACCAATGCTCATACTTACTACAGCAGAGTAAGGATAAATGGTTGCAAATTATGGATGAACAGTTACGTCCAAGCCATGACATATGGGATACCGCATATTTAGACAGAATCGGCGGCAAGACTGTTTTTTGCAAGGATGTGATTACATATGAAGAATCACCGGTGAATTACATCGAGGAGCTGAAAAGGGGGAGACGATGGGCAAGAGGCAACATAGGAACTATAAAGCTCCTATTTGAGAAGGGCCTTTCCCTATCCATACGTTTCCATGTGTTCTTTGGCATCCATATGTATGTTTCTCAGTTAATCCTTCTATTTTGGACCATTTCCGGTATTTGGATTTCCCGATTGCCTGTATGGGGGAGTACAGTCAAATTAAGCTTGTATCTCAGATTTATTATCCTGGGGATTCTTTTTCTTCATAAATTCGCATTTTGTCGTAAATTACATGATCTCAGGCATATCTTATTCGACATCCTTTTTAGCACGGTGATCGGTCTAAATAATATGTTCTATACAAGTGCCCATCTCTTGCTCTTGCCATTTAAAAAGTTGACTTGGATTCCAATGAAAAAAAATCCTCACGAGTCCGTGGATCTGCATTTTGTTGTCAAAAGTCTCTGGCCCAGTACGGCATGTGGATTGTTCGGCATATTCATAAGCTTGTGGTATGCCCCGTCTTGGGGTCTGCTCAGCACCCCGATATTGTTTAGTTTCACGTTTGGAATTCCGACAGTCTATCTTAGTGCCAAAATTATCAGGCGAAATAAATCTCAGATTTTCTAACGAGACGTTACTTACTGATACCATGAAAGCTACACACTTCACGATCCAGATGCCGTTTACCCCCAAAAAGAGGAAACCGTGGGTCCCTATAAAAAATGATCCCACGGAGACGCTGGAACTATGGGAAGTCGTAAGACAGGTTTGGCCCAGTATTCTGGCCGGTCTATTGAGTCTCTATGTTGCGGTTACAAAGGCGCCGACCTGGGGGATCTACTCCATTCCAATCCTGGCCAGTTTTTCACTGAGTATACCGGCTGTCTATTTCACCTCAAAATTGTGGAGCCTTAGGAATACCCGTAAAACGTCCTATGGACACTAGACCGTTCATCTCGATCGTCATACCGGCCTTCAACGAAGAGTGGTAC
>JACPXA010000061.1 GCA_016196785.1 Elusimicrobiota bacterium | reverse complement strand
GTCATCTGTCTTACCCTGCCGAACCCTGTTTTTGCCCTGCGCCAAGCAGGACTCGAAGAAAACGCAGCTAAACAAGAATTCCTAGAACAAATCGAGGCTCCCCAGAAAACTCCATTGAACCAGTCTGGTGTGAAAGAAGGCAAATCCCTACGCAATCAGCATCAGCGCAATCAACTTATAGCTCTTCTTCGAGAGCACGCCGGTGGTCCTTTAGATGTTGAGGAGTTTGCCCAATTAATAGGGATTAAGAAGCGGCGTCTATTGAAGCTTGGCATAGAAGATCTGATCTCCCAGGAGAACGCGCGACGAACCACACCCCCACCTCTAATAATCGGGGTCCATTCAAGTCCCTTACCCGCGCCAATTAAAGTTAAACCCACTCGTAAAGTTAAGCCCGCTCGGGACATTGAAAAGGCTATTCGAGATGCACTCAGATCTCATCCGGGTGGTCGCTTGACATCAAAGGAACTAGTTAAGTTATCGGGTGTTGGCAAAACAGCCCTCTTCATCACCTACAATTATAAAGCTCTCGTAGTTGAGGAAAACGCCCGACGTGCCAATGAAATCCCCCCACGCCCACCAATTGTACCCTTGGGCAGGAACATGGGGCGCATCGCGATTGTTACTGCTCTCCGGGCTCATCCTGGTGGTTGGCTACGGCGCGCAGAACTGGCCCGGTTAGCTGAAGTTAAGGTTGATATGCTCGAAAGGCATAAGTGGAGGTCTCTCGTCTCCGAAGAAAATGCTCAACGCGCTAAAGAGAGACCACCTAGACCTGCTATTGTGATAGATACACAAACTGCAATCATTGCGGCTCTTGCAGCTCATCCCGGAGGTCCCTTGACTGTGAGAGACCTTGCCGATTTTGCTGGAATCAATCTTCACAACAACACCCTTCCTAATAATTCAAACTATAGATCTCTAGTGGCGGAAGAGAACATCCGCAGAACTGCTGAAGTTCCACCTCGTACTCCCATTGAGATTGTCCGACAGCGACCCAGCAGACACAGCAGTTCATTTGTACAGACACATGCTTCCATTGTTTCTGCACTTGAGGCATTCCCGGGCGGTCCTCTGACGTTTAATCAGCTTGAACGCTCAGCAGGAGTCAGTCGCCAGACTCTCCGTAACCATGATTATAAACGTCTAGTCGATGAGGAAAACGCTCGGCGTGTTACCCAAACTCCACTAAGATTACCCATCACACTTGTTCCGCCAACCGGCACTTCAGCTACACTGACATCGGGCTTGAAGGAAAATGGGGATAAAGACGAAGTAGCGGAATATGCTCGTGCCGTGGCGTCTCTTGAGGAAAAACTGCGTGGATTGGCGCATCGAGGTGTCGCTATCCCCACATCCTTGACTCGTCAGACCGATGGAAAGCCTGTTCGATTCATGGGTGATTACCGATTGGTCGACCTTCTACGGGAGGATGGAGAGTCAACGGAAGAATTGAGTGTGGAAGGGAAAGAGGTTCTGATTTTAGCCTCCAGTACTGGTGCCTACCCAATAGCGGCCTGGCGTCTAAATGCAAAGCGAGTAGTGGGAATCGACCTTGACCCGGTCTCGGTAAGGGTGGCCCAATTTGTTTCAGGATATTTGCATGATCCAAATATTCGAGCGATCCGACGCTAGGCAGCTTCCGATTCCCGATGATTCGTTTGATCTCATTGTTGTCCCCTGGTTATACGGGATTGAATCTGGTTTGACGACTCTTGACGATGTGGCTAAGAGCTTTGCGGAACTTATACGGGTCGGAAGGAAGGGGGCTAAGATTCGTCTTGTGCCTATTCCACCACAAGAAGGAGTTGCTAACCAGCTTACACCGGTATTTAGCCAGCTTGTCCCCGATTGGTTTGATTCTATCGGAAAAGTCGGTGGAAAGTCTATTGAAGTACTCTCGATTACAAACGTTCACACCCCCATCATTTCTGAAAATATGCCCGTTGCCTGGAGTCCTGCCGTGACCTTCTTGATCCAGGGAAAACAGACACTCACAGAATCCGCCACTGGCCTGGAGGAAGTCGCCAAGTGGCTTCAAAGCTTGGGAATCTGGTCGAAGCCGTTAGAAGCCACCCAACTCATCGATTTGCAGGCTAAGGGCGAGATGATCGCTGAGGTGCGTGGAGTACCTTCCCTCGTTCGACTGACCACAGTCACTCAGGAGATACTTCCGTCCACCGAGATTTCACGTGGGCGGCAGGTCATAGTCCAATCGGATCTGCTCCCAGATCAGACCCTGAGATTCCTCGCCCAGCGGTTTGGGGCAGTTGAGCCATTGCCTCGCTCCCTCAGTCCTGAAGCAATTACCCGTTTGGTCACAAGGCTAAAGGATCTGGATACACAAGGTCCGAAGGCAATGCTCCTCGTTGATCCAGAGACGGCAGAGCAGATCAAGACTGTCCTTGCAGAGGTCGATCCAGAGTGGAAGATTCCGGTGCTCATCGTCGGTATCCCCAAGGGTCTGCTCGATACGATAGATCCCGATGCCATCTTGACTTACCTACTGAATCTTCTTGCCCAAGTAGATCAAATTCCAGGCCGCCACATCGAGCGGTTGGAAGCTACCCTTACCTTAGAGGCCAAGCACCAGACGTTATTCCTCAGTTCGGGGGCGTAAAGCCTTCACGCCAGCTATCCCTCCATTTGATAGACTGGAAGGGTTTTAAGCGGACAGAACACCGGCGGGGAGTTGGCGGGCCAGCTTGGCTGCCTCGTCAGTCAGGCACCAAGCCCGGAAGTCGGTGAGGAATTGGAGTACCGCCTGCTCCGGAGGAAGTTCAAAAATGGTCCCGTCGGCCCCGCCATTCTTTCAGTTGGCCCATTTCGACCAACCAGTTGAATGGGTAATCCTGCAACGTATAACGGCACTAGCCGTTGCGCCAGTTCCAAAATCTTGATCCCCTCCTCCATGTAACCCTGGTTCGCCTGCTGGTGGCGACCTAACTGCGCCCGGATCTCGTCCTGCTCCTTGCGCCACTCCGCGCTCTTCTGCTCCCACAACTCCGTCGGAACCTTGCCATCCAACTTATCCAGGTAGATCTGATCCAACCGCTGCTGAAGCTGCGTGTAGCGGCCGTTGAGGCCCTTCATCTGCGCATCGTGGTACGCCTGCTCGTCCTGATGGCTCTGGCGCAGTAGATCCTTCAACCATTCCATCCGCTCCTCGCCAATCGAGACGGCCTCGACCACTTCGCGCATCTTGGATTCCAACACCTGTTCCGAAACGTAGGATTGTCCGCATTTGCCTCGGAACTCGGTACATCGGTAATAGACATACTTGCGCTTGGCAAGCCCGGCGGTAATCCGGCAGCCACAGCGGCCGCATCGCATCAGGTTCCCAAACGCGAAACTGTGCCGCCGTGTTTTGGCCTTGTTCAGACTGGCAAAGACCGCCTGCACCCGATCAAATAGCTCTTTGGAAATAATCGGCTCGTGGATTCCGGGCCAGATCTTCCCCTTCCAGCGGAACATCCCGTAGTAAATCGGGTTCTTGAGGATCCTCTCCACTTCACTCTTGGAAAGCTGACGTCCCGAGCGGCGGCCGGCCAGGCCTGCCTCCCGGGCCACCTGCCGAAGCTGCCGCAGCGAGTAACGACCTGTCGCATGCAGCTCGTACAGCCGCTTCACCGCCGGCGCCTCTTTCTTGTCCGGTTCGATCCGATGAATCAACAGGTTGTTCTTGTAGCCGATTGGGGCGATGGACGGGTACTCTCCTTGCGCCGCCTTCTCGCCCTGACCCTTTCGGACTTCCTCGGACAGGTTGTCGATGTAGTTCTTGGCCATCAGCGCCTTGATGCCAAAGATAAACTTCTCGTGGGATCTGGACTCCTTGCTCAGCTCCGCATTCTCTTTGACCAGGACAATCACCAGGTCACGGGCGCTCATTAGATCGTCCAGGATGGCAATGTCCCGGAAGTTGCGCGAGAGCCGGTCGGTCTTCTCGCAGAGCAGGTAGCGCACCTGTGGGTTGTCTTTGAGGTAGGCCAGCATCTCATTGAAGCCGGATCGCCCTGCTTGCTTCGCCGTCTCGGCGTCTGTGAACTCCCGCGCTACCTGGAGCTCTTTCCGGAGCGCCGCCTCCCGCAGGAGTTTGAGCTGGGCAGGAATGGAGAACCCTTCTTGCTCCTGCTCCTTGCTGGAGACCCGAGCGTAGACGACGGCCTGGTTTCCGTTAAGCGATAGCCCCATAGTCAGCCCAAGGATACCGTGCAGGGTTCAGGAATCAAGGCCAAAGAGGTTTCCAATCTCACCCTCAATTCTTCGGTTCAAAGAATCTCTGTAACCGTCTGTGCCTGCTCAAGAAAGTTCCAAAATCGCCGAGATGCCGCTTCCAAAGCCGTTCGATCTCAGAACACGCCCCTCCCCGAAGTTGTGCAATGAGTGAAACGAAATCGTGCTCGAATCCCTTGTTTCTTCGCAATTACCCAGCGCCATTGCCGTGCGCCGGCTTCCAGTCCGGGTACTCCGCGGCGAACAGCGCCTGCAGCTCCTCATCCGTCAACCGCACACAGGTTTTTAGCCAACGGATCTGCTCTGGTGTTGGTTTCTTGTGCGCTTTGTTCATCCGTTGGTTGTAGTAGAAAGAGTTGCGTGTGAGTTTCCCCGGAATCAGGTACTCGATGTACTCCCTTGCCGCTGCGGCTGGCTCGGCGGAG
Organism: Elusimicrobiota bacterium; assembly: GCA_016196785.1. Lineage (GTDB taxonomy): Bacteria > Elusimicrobiota > Elusimicrobia > 2-01-FULL-59-12 > JACPXA01 > JACPXA01. The sequence goes on along the minus strand of JACPXA010000061.1, from coordinate 1,244 downwards.
GCCTTCGACGACGCCGCAGCCGAGCCAGCCGTACTCTTCTTCTCTTTTTCTTCTTCAATATCTCTTCTTAAAGAACTCTTCTTTGGCTCCACGGCCGATGGATGAACCGCCTCCACAGAAGGTGGTTTCGGTCTGTCCATGGAATCTGGAGTCGGCTGCTCCATGACGCATGGAGCGGTGAATCGCCCGCACGCATCCCGCCTCCTTTTGGGGGTGTTTATATCCATCTTTTGTGGAGAGGTACTTACATCCATCTTTTCTGGAAGTAAGGACTTCAGTTCTTCCCCGCGGTAGAGCTTGTAGAAGTTCTTTCGGTCCAAGCGCCACTTCTTAATGAGGACCGACCGCACCAGCTCAGCCAACGCCGCAGTGACGGTTCTCACGTGGATGCCGGCCTCTCTGGCGATCAGCTTATTGCTGGGCCAGCATCTGCGCTCCTCGTCGCTCGTGTGCCGGAGCAGAACCACGTAAACCGCTTGCGCCTTGGGAGAAAGCTGCGCCCAAACGCCGCTGTCGACGATGACGTGGAAAAACTTCGCCCAGCCGGATTCCCGCGCTCTCTCCCACTCAGCTTTCACGGGAGACCTCCGTCAGCGCCGTGGTCTGACGAATCCTGCGATCAATCCTGCCGAGCAATTGGACCGGTTGCGCAGCCGTTCCCGGATCTCCTCCAGGTCCGCTTGCGTGTAAAAAAGCCGCCGGCCCAGCAGCGTCTTGCGCGGCGGCGGGATCCGCTTGATTTCCAGCAGGTAGGCAAGCTGGTATCCCTTGATCCCCAGAATCTCCGCCGCCTCACCCGTCGTCAAAATCACCGGCCCCTGTGGAGCCGATTCTTCTGTAGTCCGCTCTGCTTTGTCCATGAGACTTGCCCTCCTTTGGAGCCAGCATGGCACAGGCGGACGGGCGTAATCGAATAACGGCTGATGACAGGGTTGGCTCGACGGAGAACTGTTACTGAAAAAGGGGTGCACGGTTTTCGGAAAACAGGAACTTGAAGAAGCGGGTGGAACTGACCCTTACGCGGCGGGGAGAGTCAGATTGTTTGGATGAATCGACAGGCGGTAAAGACTTCGCTTCTTGATGGACGAGGGAGCGCCATTGTCTATGATGTGGAGGGGCTCGGCCTCGCCCCCAACTTCCTGAATCAAACTGACAAGCCGCCTGCGAAGCCGCAGAATAAGCGTTCCGAAATAGGCGGTGGCATTCCCCGGGGACTTCGATTTTCCGGCAATAATGGCAATAAG
>JACPXA010000060.1 GCA_016196785.1 Elusimicrobiota bacterium | reverse complement strand
GAGACGGTGGTTAGACCACGGCAACGTCCGGTCAGCGCGTCCATGCAACACCTCCCAAGTTTATGATATGCCTTTTGCCGGCCGTGTGGTTATGAGGAGTCATTGCAACCGTCAACTGTCAACACCGGCGCCATCCACTAACGACAACTCATCAGCGCACCACGCCATGATGAAGAATAAGAATGGAATCAGCGCGCGAGCCGATCCCGCGTGGTAATTCCAGATATCACCCCGCAAGACGCTCAAGAACACGGCGTGCACGAACACCAGGAACCCCCAAAAGGTCCGTCTTCTCAAATACCACCCGATGCTCACACCAATAAGGAAAACAGCCATCAAGGTGAGGCTGAGGGTTCGAATGAGTTCCTTCCGCGTCGTCAAGTGGGTCAAACCGTAGCGAGTCTCCTGCCAAATACCAAGAAAGGGAGCTGTGAAAAAGCCTATCCCCTGACTCCAAGGAACCGGCGAGGGAGCGTATCCTTGAGGGAATTGGATCGTTACATATCCCCACCATAACAGGAAGGGGGCGGTGATGAGACTACCGATCAGGATCGCCTGCCACATGGACCTTCGGTGACCGATGACCTCCCACCCAAGGACAGCCCAGGGGATCAGCAAATAGGTTTCCCTGGCCAAACCACTCAGCGCAAAGCACAGACAACCAATCCATTTATTCTGAGGATGCCACGCCGCAATCCCACCCAACACCAGGGCGAATGCCAGAGGCTCGGTCAGGGTACCTAGCGTCGCATAGACCAATCCCGTGTTGACCAAATACCCTATGACGATCCACGAGGTCCACTGATAGCGACGTATCCATACCCCAACGATGCACGCACCGACAACATAAGTGGTGACGTTAAGCCATAGGAGGGTATACGGAAACCAGCGTGGATGTCCCAAAGCCAACGCATAGGCCAATAGCGGATAGAGGATCCGTTGGTAGCGATATTTGGGATTCCCGATCAGAGGAATCCAACAACGGGCTCGTAGGAATGGATCGTGCGTGATGACATAGACAAATTGTCCATCATATGGTTTAGCAGAGGGGACTAACGACGGATCTATAGAGCGAAAAGCTGTCGCAATCGGCTCGCTGAGTCGCAACGCATCTCTCACAGAGTGGGGAAACCCCAACCCACGTTTTGAGAGGTGCCAAACGTTGAAAACGAGGAGCGTACCCAGGAGGAGTCGTAGCAACCACGGATACACCCTGGAAGGGTTAACTACAGACTGCGTCGTAACATCTCCCGTTTGATTTAGTGTCAACTGTCAACACCGGCACCATCAGGACCATCAGAAATCAGGATTCATCAGGAACTTGATACGATTACACTGCTCCCCATTTGGCCGAGGTTACAGCATCAACTGTGTGCGACGCGGTGGAGGAGTTCGGAGATGAATGTTTGATATCTGATGCCGAGCCGTTTCGTTTTCTGTTTGATGGTTTCCAAGTCTTGGCGATTGACACGAATATTCAGGACGGCATTTTTTTTCCTCGCCGCGATCGCCCTGACAATTCCCTCGAACTCTGATTTTTCTACATCAATATACTCCCCTTTAATTAACGCATTCTCTATAGCTTTCTCTTCTCTGGTCAATTTGATCCGCCTCATAAGACTCCACCTCTCTTGTACATGTTGGTGTATTTTCTGCTTGGGTACAAGGTTTTCAGAAAAAATTCATCGCCTGTGGCAACATATGGCACTACCCAGATATATCCCTTATGCTCAAAGAGCATCATATTCTGATGGGCCCGTTTCGGATGTTGTTTCACCCCAACCAACTTTGTCTGAACGAGCTCCTCAAAGGAAACACCTCTCGTCTTTTTAAGTCTTTCACTTTTCAACAGACTCCATCTGAGCTCTTTCATTCGGTGCTATAATAACATAATACAATTGTATAGACAAGTCCGTGTTCATTGGTAATGGTACCGGTGTTGACAGTTGACGGCTGCAATGCCTGTTTTGTCATTGCATGATCTGTGCGATCTTTCGCACCGCCTGGTTCAATGAGGCCGTGAGGTTGTTAAACGGGTAGAACATATTGGTGTTGTGAGCTTCGATCTCTTTCGCAAACAACACCTGCGCGGTTTTCACGTCAATGACGCGGAAGGTGAGGGCGGTGGTGGCAAATGGGACTCGCGTGGGATCTCTCCCATAATGGAGGAAACTCCCGACCATAATCGCCTGGCTCCCGAGGAGGTGGCCGATTTGAACCGCTGTTTTCTCGTCCACAGCCCCGCTGATGTGGAGTTTCTGCTCCTCCATCACCTGGGTTAGCAAGTCTCGCTCCACGACTTCCCAACGGGAAGATTGCGAGAGGTGTGCAATGAGTTTTTCTTGCATCTCCTCGATGGGAGCGGGAAAGTGCTTGACATGATACTTGTTGGTCCGCACGTCACGAAAGGGGAAGATCACGATGCGCCGAATGGTGGGTGGCACGGTGATCACTGACTTCGGCGAGGCGGTCGTGTACCGCCAGTAACATCCCCCGAACAACAAGCAACCTAGGAAAGAGACGGTGGTTAGACCACGGGAACGTTCGGTCAGCGCACCCATGCAACACCTCCTAAGTCTATGATATGTCCTTTGCCGGCCGTGAGAACCGGAAGGTCCGGCGGAGGAGCGTCTGCTTGACCTCGGCAATGGCCTTGGGGATCTCGATGCCACGGGGACAGGCATCCTGACAGTTGAAGATCGTGCGGCAACGCCAAACCCCATCGTGGGTGTTCAGCGCGGCCAGGCGTTCTTCAGCCCCTTCATCCCGGCTGTCAAAGATGAACCGATGGGCGTTCACAATGGCGGCCGGCCCGATATAGTCAGGGTTCGCCCAAAAGGAAGGGCAGGCGGTGGTGCAGGCCGCGCAGAGGATGCATTTCGTGGTGTCATCGAACCGCTCCCGCTCCCTGAGGGACTGAGACCGTTCCTTGGGCGGGTCCGGTGTCTTGGTAATCAAGTACGGCTTGACCGCCCGGTACGCCGCAAAGAACCGATCCAGGTCCACCACGAGGTCTTTGACCACCGGAAACCCCTTCAGCGGTTCGATGACCACCCGGTTCCCCACGTCACGGACCAGCACCTTACAGGCCAGTCGGTTCACTCCATTGATCCGCATCGCGTCAGATCCACAAACTCCATGCCCGCACGAGCGGCGCATGGTCAAGGTACCATCCTGATACCACTTAATGGCGTGGAGGACATCAAGAATTTTATCCGCGGGATCCGCTTGCACGCGGTATTCCTCCCAGCGGGGCTGGGGATCTCGCTCAGGGTTAAACCGTTGAATCTTTACGGTGATTGGCATTGAACAAACCCTGGATTCCCGCTTGCGCGGGAATGACGTCTTGGAAGTAGCCGTCGCTAGTTTCAATATTTTCGCTCCTGCGGGGCAAAGCGCGTGATGCTGACCGACTTAAATGAGAATTGAATCGAGCCATCTTGGGCGCGGGTGGCCAAGGTGTGCTTTAGCCATTGGCCGTCATCCCGCTTGGGGAAATCTTCTCGAAAGTGCGCGCCGCGGCTCTCCTGCCGAATTAGGGCGCAAGCGGCCGTCACCTCCGCTAAGGCTAAGAGGTTTACTAGTTCCAGCGCCTCCAGCAGTTCGGTGTTGAACTGCAGGCCACGATCGCTGAGCGTGACGCGAGCCATGCGGCTTTTCAACGCTTGGATCTTCTCTTGGGCCTGCGTCAGGCCGGAGGCTTCACGGAACACCGAAACGTGGTCCATCATTACCTGTTGCAGCTCGGAGCGAATCGTGGCCACCCGCTCGGTGCCTCGGCTGTCAAAGAGCTGGGCAATCTTCTCCCGGATGGGAGCCTCAGGATTCTTGGGCAGCGGAGGCGCTTTCAGGGTGTCTAAAGATTCCGCGATGGCCCGCCCCGCCCGCCGACCAAACACCAGGATGTCCACAAGCGAGTTCGTCCCCAAGCGATTGGCGCCATGCACAGAGACGCAGGCGCATTCCCCGGCAGCATACAACCCTGGCGCTGACGTACCCTGGGCATCGAGGATCACTTGGCCCCGAACATTGGTTGGGATGCCCCCCATCGCATAATGGGCGGTCGGCTGGATGGGAATCGGTGCCTTGACTGGATCAATCCCCAGATAGGTGCGCACAAAATCGGTGATGTCGGGGAGCTTAGACTCGATGACCTTGCGTCCGAGGTGAGTCAGATCAAGGAGCACATAGTCTTGTCCATTCACCCCCCGCCCCGCCCGGATCTCGAGGTAGATGGACCGGGAAATCATATCCCGCGGGGCCAGGTCGAGCAGGGTCGCGGCATACCGCTGCATAAACTGCTCCCCCTCGCCATTCCTCAAGATCCCCCCCTCTCCTCGGGCCGCCTCGCTGAGCAGAATGCCCATCTTGTAAATGCCGGTCGGATGAAATTGGAAAAACTCCATGTCTTCCAGCGGAATCCCCCGCTGGTAGGCAAGGGCCACCCCGTCTCCGGTGAGGGCATGGGCGTTCGAGGTAATCTGATACATCCGGCCAAACCCCCCTGTGGCCAGAAGCACCGCCTTGGTCTGGAACACGTGCAGCGCGCCCGTCGCAATCTCCAGGGCAACCAACCCCACGCACCGGTCCCCCGCCATCAACAGATCCATCAGATGAAACTCATCGAAGAATGTCACCTCATGCTTGAGGCACTGCTGGTAGAGGGTTTGAAGGATCATATGGCCTGTGCGGTCGGCGGCATAGCAGGATCGTCGCACCGGCCCCTTGCCGAGTTCACGGGTATGGCCGCCGAACCGCCGCTGATCAATCTTGCCGTCAGGCGTCCGGTTGAAGGGCAACCCCCAATGCTCCAATTCATACACCGTCTCGATGGCCTCGCGACACATGATCTCCACCGCATCCTGGTCCGCCAGGTAGTCGCTCCCCTTCACGGTGTCAAACATGTGCCATTCCCACGAGTCGTTCTCAAGATTGCCTAAGGCGGCCCCAATCCCGCCCTGGGCCGCGCCGGTATGCGAGCGGGTTGGGTACAGTTTACTGACGACGGCAATCGTGGGTTTCTTCTTGGCGGATGACTGCTCAAACGGTTGGACCAACCATAAAGCTCCCATCAAGCCGGCCCCGCCCGCCCCTACAATGACGGCGTCAAATTGGTGGGTGATGACAGGCCGCTCACCCATGGGGGAAGCGACTGGGTTGGAAGCTCACAATGACCCAGGTGCCAAGCAAGAAGAACATCAGTCCGATGAACGAAAGCCCCACGAGCGCGAGGCGCCGCCACCCACCAGGTGGGAGGTAGTCACCGAGCATGGTCCGGATGCCATTCAACCCATGCAACAGGGCCAGCCACAACATGAGGAGATCGTAGCCACGCCAGAACACGGTGGCGTAACGGTCCCGAACGAAGGCAAAGGAAATCGTATCTACACCATTGATAAGGTGCATGATCACGAGATGCCCAAGCGCCAGTCCCAAGAGGAAGACCCCGGACACCCGCATAAAGAGCCAGGTGTATAGCTCAAATCCACCCGTCGGGCGCGGCCGACTGCCTTGACTCGTGAGTGTTCGCATCGCTGGTTTCACATCATCCATGGATAAGTTCATAAGGCAGTAAGGCAGCTACGTCCCCGCCAAGAGGGGACGGAGCATGAGGTAGGTAGCGGGGATCATCCCCAGGAGAAACAGCGCTATGACGATGTAGAACATCTGGCGATGGTATCGTGTGGTCACCGGCCAGAAGTCAATCAGGGTGATGCGGATGCCATTCAGCGCGTGGAACAGCACCGCCGCAACGAGCGCTACCTCCCCCACGCGAAAGACTGGGTGGCGATAGATGGCCACTACCCGGTTATACACCGTTGGACCCCAGTGGACCAGCATCGTATCAATGATATGGATCAACAAAAACAGGAGGACCCCCACCCCGGTGACCCGGTGAAAGATCCATGACCACATCCCTTCTTTCCCGCGATACATCGCGCTCAATTATAATACGTTACAAACGACTTGCCTAGGACAGGCTCCTACGAACGCCCCAGCAACGTCTTGGCCTGACGTTCTTCCATCGGCAAATGAGCGAGCCTCGCGAGTCGCTTAGCCTCTTGAAATAGCCGTCGAGCCTCGCGCACATTCCCTGCCTGCCGCCGGAGCTCACCCTGACCGAGCAACGTGAGAACCGCCCCACGGCGATCATGCACGGTTTGGAACGACGGCCCGGCTTGACGATACTTCTGCAGCGCTTCGGCCAGCCGACCTTGCAAGCGAAACACCTCGGCCATCCCCCAGTCCACGTAGGCCGCATCCCCGGCATCGCCCAAACGACGATAGAGCTGTCCCGCCCGCTGATAATGCTTCAGCGCTTCAGTGGCACGTCCTAAAACCCGGAGGGCATTCCCGATCCCGCAGAGGCCGTAGGCCTGGCCGAACCGATCTCCTAACCTCCGAAACGTGGCATGCGCGGATAGGTAGTACCGAAGGGAGCGGTTGGCATCCCCTCGCAGACGGGTGACACCGCCTAAGCCACAGAGCGCATACCCTGTTCCCGCACGATCCTTCAACTCCTGATAGATCGCTTTGGCCCGTTGGAAGGCCCTGAACCCGTTCTGCAGTCGGCCCATCACCCGGTAGGTCCCCCCCAACGCCCACCAGACAAACGCTTGCCCTTCTCGGTCGCCTGCTGCTTGATACCACCGGAAGCAGCGCCGCAGGCCGGTGAGCGCCTCGGCATATCTGCCTAGACCCCGTTCACTGAGGGCTACCCCGCAGTGAGCATCCACCGAGCGATTTCGTTCTCCCAACTGCACCGCAATCCGTTCAGCTCGTTGGTAGCAGGTCACCGCTTGCGAAAATCGCCCCAGGAGCCGTGCAACCGCTCCGGCCCCCAAGTGCGCTTCCATCTCCAGCTCTAAATTCTGCTCCCGCTGAGCGAGTCGGACAGCCCGTTGATACTCCCGCAACGCTGCGGGAAACGGCCCTCGCCTTCGCAACACCTCTACCCGCTTCAGTAACTGTTGAAGTTTATCTTGATCAAATCCCCCCTCGTCCCCCCTTTCCCAAAGGGGGGTAACGATTGAGGTCATTCTGATAACCGGAGGAGGATCCCGCTCACTCGGGCTCGGTGAAGGGCCCAGCGCATTCCCCACCCTTCGAGCAACAGATACCCCAGAGAAAGAGAGAACCCCTTCAAGAGGAGAGCGCGATGCACAGGCGGAAACCCATAGAACCCGCGAAAAAACTCAAGGAAGTAGGTCAAGGGAATGCCTTGGGCCAGCACGTAGAACGGCCGCGGGAGCTGCTGCGGGGGATAGTAGAACCCGCAGAGGAGCATCGCCAGTGGGGCCAACGCCCAAGCGGAGTACTCCGCCCGCTGGCCAAATAACAGGACGAGCATGCACGCACCTCCCCCAATCAGGAGGGCATTCAGGAAGACTCCAGCCAACAGCACCGCGATTGACCCCAGCGGAGCCATCTGAAACGGAAAGGCCCACAGGGAGAAACCGCTCAGGAGCGCGAACACGATGGTTCCTCGGACGATGCCGATGAACCACGGCCCCACGACATACTCCGCGATCCCCACCGGCGCTAAAAAGGTGTGTTTCACGCTCTTCGACCAGATGTCGTAGAGCAAACTATAGGAGACATCCAGTTGGGTCACCTGGAGGGCGCCGCCCACAATCGCCCCGGTCAGGACAAACCCCAAGGTCCGTTCTTCGAGGTGGAGAAACCCCCCCATGAGGCCGATGGACAGGAGCCCAATGGTTGGCCAAAAGAGCATCTCCACCACGGCGAACACGTTCCGCTTAGCGAAGATCCAATTTCGAAACGCAAATGCCCCGATGCGAAGCAGCAACGCCATCATGGCCCCACGTGTCCCCCTTCCCCTGCTAATCTTAAAAATGCTTCTTCCAAGGTGGCAGCCTCGGCCAACTGTATGAGTTCCTGCGCGGTGCCTAGCGCGTGGAGACGGCCCGCTTTCAGAAACGCGATGCGGCCACAGAGCTGTTCGGCCTCGGCCATGTAGTGCGTGGTCACCACAATGGTGAACTTCCGCTCTTGGTGGATGGCCAGCACGAAGTGGCGGATCCGCTGGGCGATATCTGGATCGAGCCCCATTGTCGGCTCATCCAGGAACAGCAGTTCTGGCCGATTGATCAGCGCCTTGGCCAGGGCCAAGCGCTGTTTGGTTCCTGTCGAGAGGGTATCATACTGGCGGTCCGCGACCGGCATCAACTCCAATAGCTCAAGCGCTTCCCTCACCCGCTGGTCACGCTGTTGCCCTCGCACCCCATACAGCATGGCGTAAAAGTGGAGATTCTCACGAACCGTCAGGCTCCAGGGAAAATTGGGGTTCCCCGAACAGAGGTTCAGCCGCTGACGGAGCTGCCGCCCATTCAGACACATGTCTTCCCCCAGCACATGGACCGTCCCCGCATCCGGGAGCAGGAGCCCGGCGAGGATATTGATGAGCGTTGTCTTCCCCGCCCCGTTCGGCCCCAGGATGCCAAATATCTCCCCCCGGTTGACCGTCAGATTCACCCCGTTGAGGGCAATCAGCGGTTGGGGTTGCTTCCCGACAGCCGGGAACAACTTTTGGAGCCCTCGCACCTCAATGGCGGGGATGGGAGATGTGGCTACTTGTGGAAGATCTTCCACAACAGGAAAGTATCCAGGACAGACCAGGCTAGGGCAAAGAAAAAGATGATATCGAGCAAGATGAAGAAATTTGTGGCCAGAACATCTCTCGCTGAATTGTACGAACCTTCGATCCGTTCAAGCTTCACCTCAACCGTCTTATAGAGCTCGTCAATGTTGAAGACCTTCTCAATGGACTGATAGATCGTCCGTAAATGCCAGTCGGAGTCAATTCGGGGAATGTTGCTGGCGACATTATACAGGGAGTCTACGATGGCCAGCTTATCCTTTCCAAAATCCACCGCCTCTCGGGAGAACTGCTGGTACCGATGAGGCATGACCCAGAACTTATAGTAGGGCGGCAGCCGCTCCAGGAGCCGTTGGGCGTTGTCCAGCTCATGGTCCAGGATAAAGTTGTAGGCCCGCAGGCTCCAGTATTGGGCGTAGGCCAACTTGATCAATTCAAGGATCGTTGGGACTTCTGGTGACGAGACGAAGGCGCCGAATCGCTTGATCAGGATGATTTCATTCTCATAGTAGCCGTAGTTCCCCAGTCGTTCCCGTTCAAGCACAAAATCTGAGAGGGCGTCGTAGTTGGGTTCCCCCGCGACGACCCCGTAGAGCGCCTTTTGGTGGCGGCGAATAAAGGTGTCGGCCGTTTTGATGGGGGGCTCTCCTTCCACCTCGTGGTTCTCCCCTCGCACAAAGGCTGGAAAAAGGTCGGTGTCGGTGAGACGGCGCTCGTACCGATAGGTGGCGTACTTCACCGCTCGACCGATCAACCCCTCCACCAACGACTGACAGTAGCTCAAGATGCCCGTCTTCCCTACGCGGATCTGCTCCGCAAAACAGGACAGCCGCGCGGCCTGTGACACGTCTCCCTCAAAGGAAAAGCTAATCTGGATGAGCCCAATGCCGAATTTATACACCTGGGTCCCGAACGTCGCCCCCGCAAAGAGCCGGCCATCCAGCGACAAGGACCCCATCCGCCGGGCGGAGATCTCCTTAAAGACCTCCCGGGCATCCTTGCCGGTAAAGTCCAGCTCTAACCCTAAATCGAACGGAAACAATAGGTGGCAGGTCAGCATCACGACGATTTTTATTATAGTATAATCTCGCATCTCACCGTGAAAAAGCATCTGGTCATCATCGGCGGGGGACCGGGAGGGTGTGCGGCGGCGCTGCATGCGGCCCGTGCGGGCCTTAGAGCGACTGTGGTTGAACGGCAGGCCGTAGGTGGGACCTGCTTACATCAGGGGTGCATCCCGTCAAAGTATCTGTTGTCTACGGTGAAGGCCTGGGTGGACAGCCAAGGGCTCACGGACCGCGGTCTGAAAGTCACTTCTCATCCACCGGATGTTGTTCGGCTCATGGTGAAGAAACGTGAGGTCATTGAAACCTTGCACCGTGCCACGGAACAGTCACTGAAACAAGCCGGGGTGGAAGTCATCGTGGGCACTGCACGGCTCCAGGGTGCGCACGAGGTACAGGTGACCAACGCCGAGGGACAAGGACTCCGGTTAGAGGCCGACGGTATCATCCTGGCTCCCGGCTCCCATCCGACGCGCCTGCGGTCGCTTCCCAACGATCCAAGGATCTGCACCAGCGATGAGGCGCTGGAGCTGACACAATTGCCTTCTTCGGTTCTCATTATTGGCGGAGGCTACATCGGCTGCGAATTGGCGTGCATCTTTCAGGGATTAGGGACAGCGGTCACGATTGTCGAACAACTTCCCCATTTGCTAGCTACGCAAGAGACGCTCGCCTTAGCTGCCCCTTGGCTTGAACGATCCTTGGAACGCCGGGGCATCAAGGTTTTGACCAATACCCGTGTGGAGTCAGCCTGTCCCGAGCGAAGTCGAGGGGCCTCGGTGGAAGCTGGTCAGCGGGTACATGTCCGCCTCTCCAATAGTGAGTCCCTGGAATCCGAACTGATCCTGGCGGCTGTAGGGCGAACCCCGGCGTTGGAAGGGTTGGGGCTCGAACAGGTTGGGGTTCGGTGTGGAGCGGCCGGGGTCGTGACCACTTCCTTTATGGAAACCTCTGTTCCCGGTATTTACGCCATTGGCGATGTCGCGGGTCGTCTTCCACTGGCCCATGCCGCGGCCCAGGAAGCGATCATTGCGGTCGAACATCTCTTGGGAAACCGGCGCACGTTGGATTACCACACCGTACCCGTGTGCGTCTACACCTGGCCGGAGCTGGCCGGCGTGGGATTCACGGAAGAGCAGGCGCGTCAGGCTGGGCGTCGTCCTCACCTCAGCCGCTTCCCATTCGCTGCATCGGGAAAGGCCATTGCGGAAGGCGAGCCTGAGGGCATGTGGTTTTTGATCAGCGACGAGCAAACCGGTACGCTCCTGGGGAGTCAGATTGTTGGCCCGCATGCCACGGAGCTTATCCACGAGGTCGCCATTGCCATGAAAGGCCACCTCACCATCAGCGATATTGAGACTATGACCTTTGCCCACCCGACATTGTCGGAAGGGTTCCAGGAAGCGTTCCACCGATCGCTCCATGCCATCCAGCGTTGAGGCATCCCGGGTGATGGCGGGGCGGCGCCCCCGCCTCTCTGTCGGGTACCGCCGGGAGATTCCAGCAGGTCCGATCTTTGCCCACGTCACAGAGACGATTGAGCGATACTCTCTAGAGACTATCTGCGTAAGCGGCCGCTGCCCCAATCGAGGGGAGTGTTTTTCTCGGGGAAGCCTGGCGTTCATGATCTTGGGTGATGTGTGTACCCGCCGGTGCGGCTTCTGCGCGGTACGAAGCGGGAAGCCCGCGGCCTGGGACCCAACCGAAGCGGCGCGGTTAGCGGAGGCCGCGGCCGATCTTCGGCTCCGCCATGTGGTGATCACCTCGGTGGCCCGTGACGATCTTGCCGATGAGGGGGCTGGAGCGTTCGCCGCGGTGATTGAGGCGCTGCGTCAGCGGCTCCCGAGTGCGGTGGTGGAGGTGCTGACCCCCGATTTTCACGCACGGCCGGAGTTGCTGGACATGGTCTGCCGCGCCGAACCGCATGTGTTTAACCACAATGTGGAGACGGTCCAGCGCCTCTCCCATCGCGTGCGGCCACAGGCGAGCTACCGCCGTTCGCTCGCGATTCTCGCCTATGTCAAACGCATCTATCCAGCGCTCCTAACCAAGTCGGGGATGATGCTCGGGCTCGGGGAAACCCCGCAGGAGATTCGCCAGACGCTGCAGGATCTCAGGCAGGTAGGCTGTGACCTCCTGACGATGGGACAGTATCTTCCACCGTCTCCTCACCATCTCCCCGTAGCTCGGCTCACTCCGGAAGCAGAACTTCAGGAGTGGCGGAATGAAGCATTGGCCTTAGGGTTCCAGGCGGTGGCTGCGGGCCCCTTGGTCCGAAGCTCCTATTTCGCCGATGAGTTGCTGGAAAGAGGGCCCAGATTAGATGTCATCCCCGCGAAAGCGGGGATCCAGGCAGAGCTGGATTCCCGCTAACACCATGCGGGAATGACGCGATTACCCATGACGACCACCATGCTGAAGACTACCGCTCTCTACCCACTCCACCAGGCGCTGGGTGCTCGGATGATGGATTTTCATGGGTGGATGCTCCCCGTGCAGTACACGAGCATTCTGGAAGAACATGGGGCGGTGCGACGGGCCGCAGGGCTCTTTGACATTTCCCACATGGGACAGATCGAAGTGCGGGGGAGCGATGCGCTGATGTTCCTCCAAGGCCTGCTGACGAATGATCTCAGCCGCATGGCCGATGGCGGCTCGCTCTACACCGTGATGTGCAATGACCACGGGGGGCTGTTGGACGATCTCTTTGTGTTCCGGCTGGGAGCGGCGCGGTTCCTGCTCATCGTAAACGCTGCCACCCAGGAACAGGACCACCGCTGGTTGCTCACACAGCAACAGGGCGCACTCGAGATCATCCGACATCAGCACCATGCGGCGCTGGCCCTTCAAGGGCCACGGGCAGAGACGATCCTGAAAGCGGTACTCCCCGGCGGACACAAACTGGCTCGGCACGCCGTCACCGAATTGACCTCTCAGGGGGTCCCGCTGGTCTTGAGCCGCACCGGTTACACCGGTGAAGATGGGTTTGAGGTATTTGGCCCCATCCCAGGGATCGTGGAGTGCTGGCGCGCGCTGCTCAAGGCGGGGGAAGCCGAAGGGCTCCGACCAGCGGGGTTGGGCTGCCGAGATACGCTCCGCTTGGAAATGGGGTACCTCCTCTATGGCCAAGATGCCGATGCACACCGAACCCCGTTAGAAGCGGGGCTCGGCTGGGTGGTGAAATGGGAGAAAGGGGAGTTCCTTGGACGGTCGGCGCTGGCGGCACAGCGCCAGCGCGGGGTGAAAGAGCGGCTGACGGGGTTCCAACTACATGAGCGCGGGATTCCCCGCCCCGGCTATCGCCTCTTCGCCGCTGGTCAACCCGCTGGGGAGGTGACCAGCGGAACCTTTTCCCCATGCTTGCAACGGGGGATCGGGATGGGCTATGTGCCGTTGAAGGCCGCGACCCCCGGCACAAAACTGACCGTTGAGATCCACGGGCACCCTCACCCCGCGGAGGTGACCCCGTTACCCTTTTACAGGAGGCCGGTTTCATGACCACTGTCTCGCTCGACACGCTTCGCTTCACCAAGACCCATGAATGGATTCGGCTGGAAGGCTCCATCGGATATGTTGGGATCACCGATCATGCGCAGCACGAGGTGACGGACGTCGTCTACGTGGAACTTCCCCCCCTCGGCAAGACTGTCAAGAAAGGGGAGGAATGCTTGACCATTGAGTCGGTCAAGGCGGCCTTCAGCATTTACGCCGCAGTCGCTGGGAAAGTGGTGCAGGTCAATTCCCGGTTACTGAAAGAACCGGGGTTGATTAATCAATCACCCTATGAGGACGGCTGGATGGTCAAACTGGAAGTCGAAAACCCCGCGGAGCTGGCGGACCTCATGACCCATGAGCAATATCAGACCTTCACTCAGACAGGAAAGTAACCTGTTGTGAAAG
>JACPXA010000031.1 GCA_016196785.1 Elusimicrobiota bacterium | reverse complement strand
ATATCTACCTTCATAGGCTGCCGCGTTAGTCGTTACCGCATCTTGAAGTTCATCACCATTGAGGAAGCCAAGGATGATTCGTCCAGGGTAACTCCCTGCGAGTGAAGTCCTTGGAGGTTGGAATGTCCCATTTCCACTCCCGAGCAGAACAGCAACTAAATCGCCTGGCGCAAGAGTCACAGCGATGTCTTGGAGCTTATCGTTGTTTAGATCTCCCACCGCAATACTACTAGGATTTCGCCCGACTTGGACATCGCTCCTGACAAAGGTAAGGGCTCCTTCAGCTACCGCTAGCGCAGGCTGTAGAAGAGAACAAACACCGACTAGCCATAAAGCGATGCCCCTTGAATAGTGCATGTTCATTGGTGCTACCTCCACTGTGGAGCCCACACTTTGTCTATAACACTGGTATCTACAGATGTCAAGAGATAATTGTTTTGGAGAGTCGCCCGTGGATCTGTTGAGGAAAAGATACGACGGGGTGAACTAAGCGGCTTTGCCAAATTCCTCCTGAACTTTTTCCGCGAGCAGCGTTTGAATCAAGTTTTGATAGGGCAAGTGCTTTTTCGCCGCCAATACTTTGAGGGCGTCAATAAGGGAAGCGTTCAGGCGGATAGAGATCATGCGCTTAACCGGGCGAACGAAAGATAGATTGGCTAGTCCTGGTTCCTTTAAAAGGCGGCTCGTATCGTGAGAATCCCAGAAGCGAGCTTCTTCCTCATAAGTAGAAAAAAATGGAATTTTTCGTGGCAAAGGTTTTAGCTTCTTCATCATAACCTCCGGAACCGGCGCCGTTCTCCCTTGGTCATTTCTCTGGCGGTGATGGGATACGCTTGACCAGTACCTCTCAATGAGATAATCGCCACAAGGTACCTTCCTCCCTGCGACTGGCCATAGAGAGCATAACGATCGGGCCCTGCCCGAACCACGCGATAAGGGCCTTCAGGAATTTCTTCCACCTCCTTAGGGGATATACCATGCCTCGCGATATGTTCAACATTACGTTGGTCCCACAGGAACGATTCAATTCGCACATTTCACCTTCTTAGTATACATGTATATACTGTGTATTTCAACCTTGAGAAATCCCTCCCCCTTTTAGAGTGCACAGAAGACGGAGATATTCCTTTTATTAGGAAATCAGCAGGTGGTCTTTGGTGATTTGGATGTGGCGGATTTGGAGCGCCATGGGAAAGGAAGGGGTGGGGACTAACGGAACCCGCTGTTGACGGTAGTCCCCCAGGAGAAACGCCGGAAGGGGCCACCCCGCGATGTCAGCTCGCTCCACCCGCCATACCATCTGCTCAGTTTCGGGGATCAATCGCCCTGAACCGTGCACCACCACCGAGACCCCACGGTAGCGCCCCTCAATGGTCCATGCCGCTCCCTGCCCGTACACCTTGAGCGAGTCTAGTCCCTTCACCTTTCCCTCCAACCGTTGCGTGAGCTCGGCGAGGCTCACTTGGATCGTAGGATGCAGTGTGCCCACCGAGAGAATCGCGAGTTCTTCCTTGTCCCAGAGCCGGTAGAGATTTAGCCACACGTCTTCAAGTTCAAGCCGACAAGAAGCGATGGGGGTTTTTTTGACCAAGAGGGATCGCCCCTCGATGACAACGGAACGAAGACGCCCCCGCTGAAGTTCATCGGCGGTCGTCTTGACCCTAACCGACAGCGGTCCAACATTATTCTGCGGCTGAGGGGGTTCCTGGCTTTGTATGTGGAACGCCCCGGAGAGCAGAGCCTCTAGGCGGTGTTCCAACGCCCGGACGGACAGGTCAGGGATTTGAAACACCAACGGTTCCCGGTGGAACAGGCGACCGGTGGAACCATCCGGTAAGGGGACGGTGGTGATTAGACGGTATACCTCAGAAAACGACCGCCCCGAATTCAAGAGTTTCTGTGCGATGGTGGCGAGCTCTTCCGACGCGGGTCCTATATCCCCTGTTTTCAGCAACACAAACTCAGCGAATTCTCCGGGGTCATCACCGATGCCTGTCGTCTCCATGGGGATCCCGAGGGTTTTGGCGGTCCAGCGCAATGTCCCACCAAACAGCATCGGATGGTTGTTTAACACCGCGCAGAGAAGCTGTGGCTCGCGCGGGTCATGCCAAGCGGCCATCGTATGGAGGAGCTCTCGGTGTTTCCAATCCTCCTGTTGTGGGGGATCTCGGACCACACTGGCGTACACGACTTGCCCCATCGCCGCCAAGCCGGCGAGCCCAGCCCAGATCCGAGCACCCCTAAGACGCCAGATCCAGGCGCTGAGGATCAACGCCAGCGCCGGCAAGTAGGGCAGCGTGTATCGGTAATCCTTGTTGCGTAAGAGCGTCAAGCCGACATATCCAGAGATCATCCAAACGAGCGGCCAGCGGTCTTCCCGCCGCTTAAACACCGCAGACGCCACAAAGCCTAGGGTCGCGAGCAGGGACAAGATCTTTCCCATCTGATGGGGCAACGCCAGGGCATAGTACGCCCAAGAAGCGCGCGAGAGGATGGAAGGATCTCCCTCAGCAGGGCCGAGGACCGTCTCGACCCGGAAGTGACCTTTGATGAACTTCGCGAGATGCTGGGTGTACCAAGGGGCAGCAATCCCCAGGACGAGCAGGGTGGCCATGATGAGGTTCCATCGGATGCTCGGACGTTCCCGATACGCGCTTCGCCAGCTCCGGATAGCGATCCAAGCTGCGGCAGGGAACACGAAAAAGGCAAAGGTGGGTTTCGTCAAACAACCCCATCCGGACACGAGCCCAAACAGGAGGGAAGCCCGCCGCTGCGTGAACCCGTCACTAGCCACCAGCGCCGCCCATCCGGCGGTCACCAGCGCCGTCAAAGGGAAATCAATCAGCGCTCGACGGGACACCCAGAGTACCAGTGCGAGGTGACCGGGCGAGCTTGCGTCAAGGCATCACGGTAATCTAGCGCCAGTTGGAGGTGGTTGGTCGGATCCCAGGCTGGAGGCCGGGTGTCTACACAGCGCCACCACAGGAGGATGGCCGCATGAAACACCAGGAACGCGCTCGTAAACCAAAGCGTTGAGCGAAAGGACCTTAAGGTCATGGCGGCTCGATCCCAATGGTTTCCTCAACGATATAGAGTGGGCGGCGCTTCGTTTCCTCGTAGATTCGGCCGATGTACTCACCGAGAATCCCGATGTTGATGAGGATCATCCCGCCAACCCCCAAGAGGGCCACCATCAGGGACGTCCACCCCTGGACCGTGCGATGAGCGATAAACCTCAAATACAAGGCATAGAGCAAATACCCAAAACACAGCATTGATACCGCCTATCCGAAGTAGATCGAAATCCGGAGAGGGGCAGATGAGAAAGAGACGATGCCATCCAGGGCGAAACGCACCATCCGCAGCACCGAGAACTTGGTAGACCCGGCGCAGCGAGGGGCCCGCTTATAGGGAACTCCCACCTGTTTGAAGCCGATCCACCCTGCGAGCCCTCGGAGGAATCGGCTCCGTTCCCGCAAGGTCCGAAGGTGCGTCACGACGGTTCGGCTCATCAGCCGGAAGTCTCCCGTATCGAGAGGGATGTTGGTGCGAGTGAGCCGGCGAAAGAAGCGGTAAAACACATGGGCGGTCAACCGTTTAAACCAGGTCTCTCCCCGTCGGCCCGTGCGCATGGCATACACCACATCGTACCCTTCCCGCCATCGTTCCACCAACGGAGGGATCACCTCTGGGGGGTCCTGCAGGTCACCATCCATAATGATCACCGCCTCCCCCCGGCTGTAATCGATCCCCGCAGTGATGGCCAGTTGGTGGCCGAAGTTCCGTGAGAAACTGATCACCTTCACCCGTGGATCCTGGCGAGCGAGGTGACGGACCAGTTTGAGCGTGTGATCGGTGCTCCCATCATTCACGAAAAGGATTTCATACGGGTCGCCGACCGTGGTCAGCACCTGGGTGAGCTGTTGGTAGAGGTGGGGTAGCACCTCTTCCTCGTTATACACAGGGATGATGATGGAAAGTTGCGTATTCATGAAACCATTGAGAACCGAATACGTTCTCAAGCGGCGGGGCAACACCATCGTACGAATTTGTCCCTCATTGGTCAACCACGAAAAAAAGTGCTTGACTCTATACTAAGGTATAGAGTGTATCCTTTACTAGGGAGGCCCTTCATGAATGGAGAACTCACGATCGGCAAGGTGGCTAAGCAGGCTGGGGTCAATATCCAAACCATCCGTTACTATGAGCGGACGGGGCTCCTCTCCCCCTCAGCCCGGCGAGAGTCGGGCTACCGGCTGTATGCGCCCGAGGCGGTTCAGAAGCTCCGGTTCATCAAGAATGCCCAGGCGTTGGGGTTCACGCTCAAGGAGATCTCGGACCTTCTGCGGTTGCGGGTCAGCCACCCAGTCCGCTGTGGAGCCGTCAAAACCAAAGCGGAGGTAAAGCTTCGAGACGTTGAGGCGAAGGTTCAATCACTTCAAGCGATCAAGCGGACCCTCCAAGATCTCGTGAGCACTTGCCAACGCCGGGCCACGACTGATCAATGTCCCATCTTGAACAGTTTGGAGGTTAAGCAACCCCACTAGGAGGTTCACCGATGGCCGACGTATTGGAAACCCACGAAGCGTGCTGCAAGATCCCGACCTACTTCTGTCCCTGCCCTGTATGTGGCAATACGGGGCGCCGGGTGACTGCGGTCACCCTGGACCATCACATCCCCAGCCACTTACGAGAAGGGTTTGGGGATGAGGCGACATTCTGCCTGAACCCTGCCTGTGAGGTCGTCTATTGTAACCCGGCCGGGAAGGTCATCCGGAAAGGCGAGACGGTGCTCCCCGTCACCATCAAAGATCCAGGTGAGGAGGTCAACGTCTGCTACTGCTTTGGGTTTACCCGAGGCGACATCCGTCGAGAGCTGAGAGAGAAAGGCAAAACCGATATCCCTACACAAATCAAGCAAGGCGTTCAAGAAGGCCGCTGCGACTGCGCGCGCAAAAACCCCCAGGGTGCCTGTTGTCTTGGTAACGTCGGGCGCACCATTACGGCCATTACATCTGAACGTGAGGTCAATAAAAGAAAGTAAGGAGGAAAACGATGGAGAAGAAGGAGAGACGGTGGCTTCTGGCGTGGCCTCTCGTGGCCATCGTGTTGATGGGAGGAACGCTCGTGAGCGCAGAACCTGAAACAGTGATGAAGGTCCAGGTGAAAGGGTTAGCCTGTCCTTTCTGCGCGTATGGACTAGAAAAACGGCTTAAAGAGACTGGGGCAGAGAAAGTCAACATCCACGTGGATAAAGGTATGGCAGAGATAGCCTTCCCAGAAAGACACCCCATGAAGCTCGAGCAACTCCGAGAAGCGGTCAAAAAAGGCGGGTTTACACCGGGTTTCATAGAGATTCAGACCGTCGGGGTTCTGGTTCAGAAAGAGGGACGGTGGATTTTCGAATTAGCCGGTTCCCGAGAAGTGTTTCTAGTCAAAGAGGACGACATCCTGGCGGGGATGAAAAAGGCCATCCCTCCAGGGGTCGCCGTCCAGATCGTCGCGAAGAGCGAGGACATCCAGGAGAAAGGGCATGGGGAGCATCCTCCGACCCTCAAGATCCTCTCCTATCAGCGGGCTCAATAGCCGCTTTTGGGCGACGCTCATTTTGGCGGTGTTTTCCCCTGGCTGGGTGGAAGCCAATGGGCCGCCCATCCATGGGGACACCGCCTTTGTGGTGGGAATCGAAGGCGCCGGCGTCCGGAGCTTCTATCAAGAAAGGAGGATGTCCAAGCTCCTGCAAGACGGCGTGCAAGTTCCGGATCCACAGGACCGACACATGATCGTTCGGATGGTCCCCTTCATGCTTCCTTATGAAGCTATCCCGAACCGCCTGGTGGTCGGTTTGATGGTGCCCTATTTCGACAAACGATTGGAGAGGACCATCAGCGGCCAAAGGGCTGCACTCACAAACCGCGGGCTGGGGGATGTGACCACCTTCGGCAAGGTTCAGTTCTATCAGCATGATCGTCCAGGAGGAACGACCCGGATCACAGGGAAACTCGGGCTCAAACTCCCAACCGGCAAGGATGATGCGCGGGATGAAACCGGCACCCTCCTTCCTCCGAGCCTCCAGCTGGGAAGCGGGAGTTGGGATGTCTCGCCGGGGATGGTGCTCACCCACCTTTACCAGCGTTGGGGGCTCAACGCCAACGCGGTCTACGACTTCAATACCCAGGCGAACAACTTTAAGAGAGGCGATGTGCTCCGGTATGACCTTGCAGGGGCCATGCGGCTTTTGCCTCTGACCTACGAACGCTATCCTACTCCTCAATTGAATTTGATTGTGGAGCTCAATGGGGTCATCACCCGAAAGGACGAGGTGAGGGAAGTGAAAGATCCCAATAGTGGCGGACACGCCCTGCTGTTTTCTCCTGGGCT
>JACPXA010000097.1 GCA_016196785.1 Elusimicrobiota bacterium | reverse complement strand
AGGGTCAGGGAATTTTCCTTGAGCATGTCAAGTACCGTAGGTTGAGGGGTTCCCCCCAAAAGGAGGCGCGTCGAGTCATGCTTCGGATCGCAGCCGATCTGGAGAACTCGGAGGGAACATTGAGCGAGCGCTGCAGAGAGGTTGGCGGAGATCGTCGATTTCCCGATCCCACCTTTCCCGTAGATGGCAAGTTGCTTCATGATTGGGGGTTCAGGTTTCCGGAACGGAATCCTGCTGGGTCTACCACAACGCGGAGAAACCCTAGCGTACGGAACTCGTTGAGAAGGGCTGGGTAGATTGGTTCAGCGAGCAAACGGGGAACATCGGAATGGTCCACTTCAATTCGAGCCCAGTCGCCGTAGTGCCGAACCCGGACATTGCGGAATCCCAACGCCCGCAAATATTGCTCACCCCCTTCCACCTGCTGGAGTTCCTCCACCTTGATACTGCGGCCATAGGGAATACGAGATGACAAACACGGACTCGCAGGTTTACCCCATGTTGGGAGCCCCTGAGCGCGGCTCAAGACACGGATATCCTCTTTGGTCAGCCCGGCCTCGGCTAGCGGATGACGTACCCCCCACTTCTCTGCCGCTTGCCTCCCAGGACCGAACTCCATCAGATCAGAGGCGTTGAGGCCATCCACAATGACCATCCCCTGCGTGACCGCAAGCTCGGTCAATTTCCCATACAGTTCATCCTTACAGAAGAAGCAACGGTTGGATGGGTTGGCGACGTATGACGGGTTTTCCAGTTCCTCGGTTGAGAGAAACTGGTGAGGGGCGTTGAGCTGAGTGACCAATTGGACCACGTCCGTTCGCTCGTGGGATGCGAGGCTTGCGCTTTCACCAGTCACTGCAAGGACCGCATCCCGTCCCAGAGTCTCCAACGCCATCGCGAGAAGAAAGGTGGAGTCAACCCCTCCCGAGAAGGCCACCAGGACCTGCTTCAGTTCACGCAGGATCGTCTCTACAGCGGCGCGTTTTTCTTCCACGCCTCTATCCTAGTAAACTTTCGTGCTTTATTGGTAGAAGCGGAGGGTGACGCCGCCCCAGTAGGTCCGGCCCGGTTGAGGGTAATAGCCGTTAAAGGTATCGGCTTGTTGCGCATAGCGGCGGGCGGTCAGGTTGTCCACTCCGAAGAACCCCTCCCACATCCCAATCCGTTTGGAGAGTCTCAGTCCCCAGACGAGGTAGCTCGGGAGTTTCAGACCCCCCTCTCCGATATCGGTGAACTGGTGATGGACATAGCGGAGCGATGAGGTGATCCCCGTGCCCCACGGGCCATCGAAGTCCATTCGATAGTTAGCGATGTGCTTCGGGCTGAATTGGAGCACACGGTAATTGAACCCTGGAGTTTTTCCCTCGCTTTGCAGGTACGTATAGTTTACCTGATGTCGTGTACCTTCCCAGACGTGGGCGACCTCCAGCTCGCCCCCCTGGCTGAAGGCTTGGTCGAGATTGAAGGCCGCAAAGCTCCTCGTAGGATTCAGGGCAATCCGGTCAGTGGTATCGGACCGAAAGAGCGTGGCGCGGGCCTTAAACCCTTCCGCGCTGGCAAATTGCGCGCCGAGGTCATACTGCCACGAACGCTCTGGTCGTAGGTCTGGATTGCGGTCGGCGACCGGGACAAACGGATCGAACAGATCAGCGAAGGTCGGCGCCTGAAATGCTCGGCCGACATTGGATGAGAATTTCCAGGCGGGCGTAGTCTGGTAGACCAAGGTGACGGATCTGGGTCGTGGATCCGAACTGAAAGGCTTCCCGGTCTGTGACGCCATTCCCCCATCGGCTGGTCAGTGAGGCATTGGTCCCCAGCGGGAGTTTATGTTCCAGGCGGTAGGAACGCAGGATATCCGCTTGGTTGTCCGTGAGACGGTTAGCCTGTCGTTCGACCTGCCCATCAAACTGGCCGATATCCCGGACCGGGGTTCCACTGGCAAGTCCCACATGGCCCTTCGACCCCGAGCCCCGAAAGGAGACCGCTCCCCATGGACCAAAGTCGTAACCCCAATAGCCGGCCAAGGAGGTGTTGCGCCACGCCGAATTCTCTTGGAACCCGTCAGAGAGGTTCCGGCTGACGCTGAGATACGATTCTCCCGGTCCGCGTTTGAGCCCCAGTTGAGCCCGGTAGATCTGGGTCCCGAATGACCGGAACTCACTTGTCGCCTCCGCGGACACCCGGTCCTTGATGGGCCGCCGCGTGATAATGTGAATGACCCCCCCTTCCGCGTTCGCCCCATACACGACCGACCCTGCCCCTCGCACGATCTCAATCCGTTCGACCTGATCTATCGGGATTTGACCGAGGTCCACCGTCCCGGTCAGATCTGCCGGAAGCGGTTTGTCATCAACGACGACGAGCACCTGTTTGGCGGAAAACCCCCGCAGGCTAGGAAGCTGAGTCGTTCCCAGGGTGCCGTTGCGTCGAATCGTGATGCCCGTTGCCGATTCAATCGCATCGGCGACACTTTGCGCTTTTGACCGTCGGATCTCTTGCGCGGTGATTACTGACGTCGTGGTTGGCAGCTTGTCGGCAGGAAGCTCGGTACGGGTCAAGGTCAGGAAGACTTCTGGCGAGGGAGCCCCGAAGGTAAACGGGGCGCGACCCGCGGCGAGTGTCGCCACTAATATGAGACTGGCGAAATACTTGCCCCATGCGTTGTCATTTGTCACTAACGGCGTAGTCTCGCGTGTCATCTGCGTACCCTCCTTATTTTCCTTACGCCATCGGCAGGAGGGCAACAAAAAACCCAACTACACCGGCCACTTCGATCGGAGAAAAGTTGGGTATCTGACAACCGCTGACCTTCCCGCGAAGGCGTTACATTGATTTATGGACGGTCGGCAGTCGGCCGGACTGAGGTGAACGCATACTCACCATCACCGTTGCGGGGCAGCTCCGGACTTTCACCGGATTCCTCTGCCAACCGTTATAAAAAGAGCGACTGAACTTGCCTAGACGTCCCCCATCTTACAAAGGTCAATGACCTTTGTCAAGCGGTTGGAAAACTTGTTGCAAAATTCGCAGCAACCTACCAGGAACGGGGAGAGGAACCTACGGCTTGTGAACGGATCCGTTTGAGCCGGTGATCGAGCGCCTTCACGATCTCGGTGACCACTTGATCGGACCGCGCCTCAACGGTGGGAGAAGTCAAGGTTGAAAGGACCGCTATTGGAGGAACCATCATGACGAGCCATCGGAGGATCGGGAAACCACGCTGATGGGTGGCCGACCACGCCACGCTGCCGGTCTTGACTTCCACGAGTCGGACATTGAGCGCCATGGAGGCCGGAGGGACGAGCATCAAAAATCGAGGGCGATACTCCACCACTCTCCCTACCACGATGGCATCTACCCCTAACAGGCGGCCCAACTCGGCGGCGGTCTTGAGATCAATCGCCCCCGACCGGCCCAGTTGCTGCTCACTCAACACCTTTTCGAGCTGGGAGCGTTCCACCACCTGGTACCGGGGTAACGTCAGCAGCCGGTTCGTAAACAGATCAGCGACCAACGTCCCAGATCCCGGACTTCGGGGCCCATCCTCAAAGGGCAACACCGCCACACGAATCGGCCGGGCATGGATGGGATCTTCCTTAATCACCACCTGTGGTGCGCCGCAGCCGGTGAGACTCCCAAGCACCAGCCCCCAGGGCACCAGTAACGTGGCAATAGTTTGTTTCATGCCTTATGACGATCCTACCAAACCAGTCAAGAAAAAGCAAACCTAGGGTTTTCTG
>JACPXA010000073.1 GCA_016196785.1 Elusimicrobiota bacterium | reverse complement strand
GTCTCCACCGAGGAAAAGGAGCTGGGGATCCTGTTGATCGACCTGGGCGGTGGCACGACCGATGTGGGGCTCTTCCGGGACGGCGCCATCTGGTACACGGGCATCCTGCCGCTCGGCGGCGATCATATCTCCAACGACATCGCTGTCGGGCTCAGGACGCCGACGTCGGACGCAGAGGAACTGAAAAAGCGCCATGGCTGCGCGCTCACCGCGCTCGTGAGAGAGGACGAGACGATCGAGGTGCCCTCGGTCGGTGGTCGAAAGGCGCGCCACCTTTCGCGCCACATCCTCTCGGAGATCATCCAGCCGCGCGTGGAAGAGATCTTTACGTTAGTGGTCGAGAAGCTGCAAGAGTCGGGATACGCGGACCGGGTCGTGCCGGGTGGGGCGATCCTCACGGGGGGGGGAGCGCTCTCCAAGGGGATCGAACAGTGTGCCGAGCGGATCTTGCAGATATCCTCTCGGTTAGGGCTCCCGCAAGGGGTGACCGGCCCCCCCGAGGTCTTGAGCCATCCGAGCTTCGCGACCGCCATTGGGCTCATCTCCTTCCCGCGGGGGGGGGCTTCGTTCGCGGGCTTTGGCCGAGGACGGAGCCGGACCGCTTGGCATCGGCGGTTCCGGGAGTGGGCAGCAGAGCTGTGGCCTTGAAGGTTCCATGAGGATTCGGCTGGTCGAAGATAGCCGGGAACAACCGGCGATCATCCGGGTCATCGGTGTTGGCGGAGGTGGTGGAAACGCCATCAACCGGATGATCGAGGCAAATGTTGAGTATGTGGAGTTCATTGCGGCCAACACCGATGCCCAAGCGCTTCGCCGGAACCGAGCGACGCTGGCGGTCCAGTTGGGGGAACGGCTCACCCGTGGGTTAGGGGCGGGGGGCAACCCAGTGATTGGCCGGCAGGCGGCGGAAGAAAGCCATGACAAGATTCGCGAGGTGCTGGAAGGGGCGGACATGGTGTTCGTGACCGCCGGGATGGGGGGGGGCACCGGGACCGGCGGGGCGCCGGTGGTGGCCCAGATTGCCAAAGAGGTCTGCCATGCGTTGACGGTGGGGGTCGTGACGCGCCCCTTTCAATTTGAAGGCCGAATCAAGGCAGCGCAGGCGGAGAACGGCCTCAAGGAACTCCGGCACGTCTGCGACACCTTGATCGTGATCCCGAATGATCGGCTCTTATCCATTGTGGATCCCACGACGCGCTTTGAGGACGCCTTTCGCATCGCTGATGATGTCCTCCGCCAAGCGGTGCAGGCGATCTCCAACGTCATCACCCATCCTGGCGAGATCAACATGGACTTTGCCAATGTGCGGACCGTGATGACGGGGGCCGGAGAGGCCTTGATGGGAATTGGAGAAGCCCAGGGGACCGACCGCGCGCTCCACGCCGCCCAAAATGCGGTGCGGAACCCCTTGCTGGAGGATGTCACCATTGACGGCGCCAAAGGGGTGATCGTCAACATTGTCGGGAATCGGGACATCACCCTCCATGAGGTTGGGGAGGCGATGAACTACATCTATGCCGCCTGTCCAGAGGCGCATGTCTTTTACGGGCATGCCTTTGATGAGCGGCTCGACGATCGGATCCAGATCACGGTCATTGCCACGGGTTTCCCCGCG
Organism: Elusimicrobiota bacterium; assembly: GCA_016196785.1. Classification (GTDB taxonomy): domain Bacteria; phylum Elusimicrobiota; class Elusimicrobia; order 2-01-FULL-59-12; family JACPXA01; genus JACPXA01. Next base: position 9,066 of record JACPXA010000073.1, on the reverse strand, counting down.
ACGCGGCCGGTCCTTCGGTCGCGGCGGTGGCCCGAGGGAGCGACAAGGCGGGGCGACCGGACATCGCACCGGCCCTCCCTAGGCGCGTTACGTGACGAGGGATCGTTCCAGAAAGGCAAGGTCTCAGAAGAGGAACTGCGACTCCCCACCTATTTACGGTGGCGGCTTCGGAAAGGATCACCATGGAACTCCAAGACTACTTAAATGCGCTGGTCACGCAGGAGGCTTCTGATCTTCACCTGCGTGCTGGGGGGAATGCGGTGCTCCGCGTTGATGGGAAACTGAAGCCCATCCCGAACGTCACGCTGACGCCGAAGGAAACCCAGGCCATCGCCTGGGGGCTGATGAATGAGGTCCAGCGACAGGCCTTCTCGGAACGGCACGAGGCGGATCTGGCCTACTCGGTGTCTGGCATAGGACGGTTCCGGGTGAACATCTATCAGCAGCGGGGCACGATCAACATCGCGTTTCGGCGTGTGCCGACCGAGGTCGCCTCCTTCGAGACCCTCAAGCTTCCCGCTGTCATCGAGCGGCTGGCGGAGCATCAGCGGGGGTTGATCTTGGTGACGGGGCATGCCGGGTGCGGGAAGTCCACGACCCTCGCGGCCATGATTGATTACATTAACACCAACCGGAGCTGTCATATCGTGACCATCGAAGATCCCATCGAATTCCTCCACCGAGACAAACAGTCCATTGTGAGCCAGCGAGAGCTGGGGCTCGACACCTTGAACTATGTGGAGGCGTTGAAGCACGTCGTCCGCCAGGATCCGGATGTCATCCTGATCGGAGAAATGCGCGATCTCGAAACCATGGCCGCGGCGCTGACCGCGGCGCAAACGGGACACCTGGTGTTGTCAACGATTCATACGATTGATGCGGTGCAGACCGTGAGCCGGATCGTGGACCTCTTTCCACCTCATCAACAGCCACAGATCCGGTTCCAGTTGGCAGATACCTTACGGGGGGTGATCTCGCAGCGACTCTTGCCCCACGCCTCCGGCCAGGGGCGGGTCCCGGCGGTGGAGGTCCTGGTGGTGACAGAGCTGGTCAAGAAGCATATCCAGGACAGTACCCTCGGGGAGGTCAGTACGGCGATGCGGCAAGGCGCCTACTATGGCATGCAGACCTACCATCAGGCGCTCATCCAACTGTTTAAGGCCGGAGAGGCCAACCTTGAGGACATCCTCTTCGCCGCGTCGAACCCGGAAGAGATCATGATGGAGGTGCGGGGCGTTAAGAGTGGGACCGACGCCACGACGTTCTTTGAGGGAGGCCAGACCCCATGACGCTCCGCGACTTGCGGGACCGGATTGATCGCCTGGATGCCCAGATCCTCCGGTTGTTGAATGCCCGGGCCCAGAGGGTCAAAGCGATTGGGCAGATGAAGACCAAACAGGGGCATTCGATCTTTGTGCCTCAGCGGGAGCAAGACGTGCTCGCACGGCTCATCCAGAGGAACCACGGGCCGTTGCCCCGGGAAGCGGTAGCGGAGATCTTCCGCGAGGTGGTGCACGCCTGCCGGGATCTCCAGCGGCACCTCCACATCGCGTATTTTGGTCCTGAGGCGACCTTTACCCATATGGCCGCACGCAGACAGTTCGGATCCCGGGCCACCTTATTCCCATGTCGCTCCATCGCCGATGTGTTTGATGAGGTGGAGGCGGGACGGTCCGATTATGGGGTGGTCCCTATTGAGAACTCCACAGAAGGGGTTGTCAATCACACCCTGGATATGTTCATTGAGGTGGATCTGAAGATCTGTGCCGAGCTGGAGCTGCCGGTCTCCCATTCCCTCCTGTCCCGGGCCGCTTCACTCAAGACCCTTCGCCGCCTGGCTTCCCATCCGCAGGCGCTGGCGCAATGTCGTGGCTGGCTGGAGGCCACCCTGCCGGCAGTGAAGATCGTGGAGGCAGCCTCCACCGCCGAAGCTGCCAAGCTGGCTGCGAGTGATCCCCGAGCGGGAGCCATCGCCTCTACGCTGGCCGCCGAACTCTATGGGTTGCGCATCCTGGCCCAGCGCATTGAGGATTCCCACAACAACCTCACCCGATTTCTGGTGATCGGCCGAGAGAGCCCAGCCCGGAGCGGACGAGACAAGAGCTCGATCCTCTTCTCGATTAAAGACCGGGTGGGAGCGCTCCACGATATGCTCGTCCCCTTCCAGCGCCATCGGATCAACCTGACCAAGATTGAATCCCGCCCCTCCCGCCGGAAACCCTGGGAGTACGTCTTCTTTGTGGACTTCCTGGGACATGTGGCGGAGCGCCGGGTGCAAGCCGCCCTGCGCGAGCTGGAACCCTCCTGTCTTTCCCTGAAGGTCCTCGGCTCCTACCCGCTCTCTTAGACATTTATGAATGTGGAATCGTTGGTACGGCCTGAGGTCCAGCGGTTTCAGCCGTATGTTCCGGGCAGGCCCATCGCCGAGGTCAAACGACAATATCGGTTGAGACGCGTGGTGAAACTGGCGTCAAACGAAAACCCATTGGGGCCGTCTCGTCGAGCGATTGGGGCGTTATCCCGCGTTAGCAAAGAGCTGCACCGCTACCCGGAGGGGACCAGCGGGGAGCTTCGTGAAGCGCTCGCCCGGCGGGTGGGGCTTCCTCCTAGCCAGGTCATTGTGGGGGCTGGAAGTGACGAGCTCATTGAGTTGGTTGGGAAGGTCTTCTTGCGACCGGAGGATGAGATCGTCGTCTCTGAGCATGCGTTTCTCCGCTTTAAGATGGCCGGGGATCTCATGGGGTGCCGCGTCGTGTCAGTACCCATGCGGCGCTTTACCCATGATCTCGCCGCCATGAGCCATGCGGTGACCCCCCGCACCAAGGTCCTCTTCGTCGCCAACCCCAATAACCCGACGGGCACCTACGTGACGGCCCGGGAAGTGGAGGCGCTGCTGGCAGCCCTTCCCAAGAGCGTCCTCGTGGTGTTCGATGAGGCATACTACGAGTATGCGAACAGCGCGAAGGGTTACCCCGACACGATTCGACTACTGAAGCGGGGAGCTCCCGTGATGGTCCTTCGGACCTTTTCCAAAGTCTATGGGCTGGCTGGCCTCAGGATCGGGTATGGGTTTGCCCATCCCGAGATCATTGCCACCCTCGACCGGATTCGGCCGCCCTTTAATGTAAGCTCCGCGGCGCAGGCGGCGGCGGTGGCCAGCCTTGCGGATCGGCGTCAAGTGACGCGGGGGAGAGAGCTCGTGACCCAGCAGCGGCACAAACTCTGTGAGGCGCTCACCCGGCGGGGAATCCGGGTCGTCCCCTCGGCAGCGAACTTTCTCATGCTCGACGTCACCCCTCGCTCCGGGATAGGGGTGTTTGAGGCGTTTCTCAAGCGGGGGATCATCGTCCGAGCCATGGAGGAGTATGGCTTTCCGCACCACATCCGGGTGACCATCGGGTTACCGGCGGAAAATCGCCTGTTTCTCAAGGCCCTCGATGACATCTTGAGACTGGCGAATAACGCGCTTCGTAGCGAAATGTCGGATGCCGTGCCGAGCCAAGGAAGGCGAGCGACGGCATACTTGACGAAGGAACGGTATGCCGAGCGAGCCTGACGCCGGCGCAGGCCGGCAGCCGACATTGCAGCCGATGGGTAGTTATTCGCCAGTCTCATCTAGAGGAGGCCACACGTGATTCTCACCTTAAAGGCTGAAGCGACTAAACGCGACATTGACCGCATCACGAAAAAAATCCGTGCGTTAGGCTTTACCCCGCATTTCTCCAAAGGGGCGGAGCGCGTCGTGATCGGGGTCATCGGCCCCAATGCCATCCTCCAACGGGAAGTCTTTGAGGCCTTCGAAGTCGTCGAATCGGTAACCCCTATCTCTCGGCCCTTCAAGCTGGTCAGCCGGGAGTTCAAGAAGGAGGAGACCATCGTTCGACTACCCACCGGGGTGGAGATCGGCGGACGACGGTTGACGGTCATGGCTGGGCCTTGCTCCGTGGAGAGCAAGGAGCAGGTTTTGACCGTCGCTCGTGTCGTCAAAGCCGCAGGCGCCCATCTTTTGCGCGGAGGGGCCTTTAAACCACGGACCTCCCCCTATACCTTCCAGGGGCTGGGGGAGCAGGGATTACGGTATCTGGCTGAAGGCCGACGGCTCACCGGCTTAGCGGTGGTGACTGAGGTGATGTGCGTGACCCAGGTCAAGATGGTCGAGCGGTATGCGGATATCCTCCAGATCGGTGCGCGGAACGTCCAAAATTTCGATCTGCTCAAAGTTGTCGGGAAGACCAAAAAACCGGTGCTGTTGAAGCGGGGGTTCTCGACCACGATTCAGGAATGGCTCATGAGCGCCGAGTACCTCATGACCAACGGGAACTACCAGGTCATCCTCTGTGAACGGGGAATCCGAACCTTTGAGACCGCCACGCGGTTTACCCTTGATCTGAACGCCATTCCGGTGATCAAACATCTCTCCCATCTGCCGGTGATCGTGGATCCATCGCATGGGGTGGGGATTCGTGACTATATCCCGGCGCTGGCCAAGGCGGCGGTGGCGGCGGGGGCGGATGGGTTGATGCTTGAAGTGCATCCACGTCCCGAGGAAGCGCTATCGGATGGGGCGCAATCACTGCTCCCGGAACAGTTTGCCACCCTCATGCGAGAGCTGACCGGGGTTGCCACCGCCGTGGGCCGCGAGTTGTAAGGACAGTGCAGGTCACCATTATCGGGGTTGGGCTGATCGGGGGGTCGTTGGGGATGGCTCTCCGTCGCCAAGGGTATCATGTGGTGGGGGTTGGTCGGAAGAGGGCCCATCTCGCCTTGGCGAAACGGAAAGGGGCGATTGACGACGGGACCCTCGATCCCTCGCGTGGCGTGCAGCAGTCGGCGATCGTCGTTGTGGCCACGCCGGTGGATCGGATCGTCCCGATCGTCCATTCCGTGTGGCCGTGGCTCTCGCCAGGAACGCTTGTGACGGATGTCGGGAGCGTCAAAGCGCCGATTGTGCGTGGGGTCCGCGCTGCCGCTCGAAGGTTGTCCCGCCGCCAGGCGAAGGCGCCGGTGTTCATCGGTGGACACCCGCTCGCCGGGTCACACCAGCAGGGTGTGCGACACGCGCGGGCGGATCTCTTCGAGGGGGCGACCTGTGTCTTGACCCCTCCCCTCGGCGTTTCCCCCACGGCGCTGGCCGTTGTCCAACGGATGTGGCGATCCGTGGGGGCTCGTCCGTTGCTGTTGGATCCCATCCTACATGACCGATGGGTGGCACTCACCAGCCATCTCCCGCACCTCACCGCCGCCGCCTTGGTTCATAGCGTCGGCCGCCAGGCCCGTCAGGACCGTCGTGTGGTGAGGCTCTTGGCGGGCTCCTTCCGTGATCTGACCCGAGTCGCGGTGTCAGATCCCGAGCAGTGGGCCGCCATTACGTGGGGGAACCGGCAGGCGCTGGCCCGGGCGCTCAAGACCTTCCGGAGGCTGCTCATGCAAGCTGAGCGTGCACTCCCGCACCAGCGTGCCCTCATCCGATTTTTTCAGTGGTCCAAAAACGTCAGAGCCACTCTCCTCAACCCGGCATCCTCCAACGTGAATGGCCAGTGACTTCGAACCGTCTGCCACCGGACCGAAGCCATGGTCGCTCACGGTGTCTCCTGCCCGTGCTCTCCAAGGATCGTGTGTCGTCGCTCCCGATAAATCGCTCACCCATCGGGCGATCATGCTGTCCTCGCTCGCTGAAGGATCATCGTCCATCCGCCACCCGCTCTTTGCGGAGGATTGCGAGCGGACCCTCTCGGCGTTTAAAGCCATGGGCATTGCTATCCAGCGGTCAGCCAATGAGCTGACGATTCACGGACAAGGGCTGCATGGGTTGAAGACGTCCCCGCATCCCATTGACTGTGGGAATTCAGGGACGACAATGCGGCTCTTGGCCGGCATCTTGGCCGCCCAGCCGATGCGATCCACGTTGGTTGGGGACGCCTCCTTGAGCCGGCGGCCCATGGATCGGATCATTGAACCCCTCACCCGAATGGGGGCAAAGATTTTGGCACAGGACAAAGGGTATCCTCCCTTAGAGATTACCGGGTGTCGGCCACTGGCGCCCCTTCGCTGGCGCACCCCCATCCCCAGCGCGCAAGTGAAATCCTCGATCCTTTTGGCTGGCCTCTTTGCCGACGGTGAAACCAGCATGGAAGAACCGGTCCTCTCCCGAGACCACACCGAACGCATGCTTCCGCAATTCGGGGTCCCCATTGGTCGCCGCGGTCACGCGGTCTCAGTGCGCGGCCCAGCCCGGCTCACCCCGGCCACGGTGGAGATCCCAGGGGATCTTTCCAGCGCGGCCTTCTTCTTGGTCGCCGCGTGCCTGTTGCCGGGGTCTGAGCTTCGTGTCACCGGGGTTGGGGTGAACCCCACTCGGACTGGCGTCCTGGAGGTCCTCCGAATGATGGGCGCTCGAGTCCACCTGGAAGGGGTCCGTACCCTCGGTGGGGAGCCTACCTGTGATATCGTGGTGCGAGCCGCCCCGCTTCGGGGGACCATCATCCAAGGCTCACTGATCCCTCGGCTCATTGATGAGATCCCTGTGTTGGCGGTGGCCGCCACCCAGGCGGAGGGGACGACTGAGATTCGCGACGCCGCGGAGCTCCGCGTGAAGGAGTCGGACCGGATTGGGCTGTTGGCTGAGGAACTCGACCGCCTGGGAGCCAGAATCACCCCACGTTCGGATGGACTCTTGATCCACGGCCCCACCCGACTCCGAGGAGGGGAGGTCCAAAGTCATGGCGACCACCGCCTGGCCATGAGCCTGGCAGTGGCTGGACTCCTCGCTGAGGGGGAAGTCCGCATTCACGACGTGACCTGTGTGGACACCTCCTTTCCCGGGTTTTGGCAACTCCTTGAACAGCTCGTTGTGCGTTGAGGTTGAAGGGGCCAGGCCTCCTGGCCCCTTCTTGTACCATGATTATCACGATTGATGGCCCGGCGGGTTCGGGAAAGAGTACCGTTGCCCAGTTGGTGGCCCAGAGACTGGGATATCGCTACCTGGATTCTGGGGCGATGTACCGTGCGCTCACCTGGCAGGCCCTACAAGCGGGGATTCATCTGTGCGATTCAAGGGCACTGACTCGGCTGTTGTCCCGCACCCGACTGACGATGCGCCAGACTAAGGTTGGGACCCGGTGGTTCGTGAACGGCCGCGATGTGACACGCGTCATTCGGGCCGAACGCATCTCACAGGTCGTCAACGACATCGCCGCGGTCCCTGTGGTTCGTCACTGGCTCCATCGGCTGCAACGGCGAATCGCCCAGGGGGGGGAGGTCGTCGCCGAAGGTCGGGATATGGGGACCGTCGTGTTCCCTCGCGCCCGCTGGAAGTTCTTCCTGGTGGCTTCGTTTCCTGAACGGGTCCGTCGTCGCATGGCCCAACTCCACGCCCAGGGGCACCACGTGAGTCGCGTGAGTATCGCGCGGGCGCTTAAGCGGCGGGACGCCCGTGACCGTCGTCGGACGCTCCATCCGCTCCGCCCAGCCCCTCAGGCGATCAAGGTAGACTCCACCCAGTTGGCCCCTGAACAGACGGTGGCCGCCATCCTTCACCTCATCAATCCTCACTAGCGAGTCAGACCTCCCAGCCATGCATGGTTTCCCGACACACGTGTCGCGCTCTCGCAGACTCCTTCAGCGGGTGCTCTATGGGCTGGGCAAACACGCGGTCTGGTGGATCTTCCGTCTCGGGTGGAGGCTCCGTGTGAAGGGAGCCACCCATGTTCCTCGTTCAGGAGGAGTGATCCTGGCGGCGAACCATCTCTCGCTTGTGGACCCGCCGATCATCGGCAGTTCGGTCATCCGTCCCATTCATTTTCTCGCCAAGGAGGAGCTCTTCCACGTCCCTCTCCTCGGGTGGTTCATCCGTCAAACCAACGCCTTCCCCCTGAAGCGCATGGAGCATGATGTCAGCGCGTTCAAACATGCCCAGCGGTTGCTTGAACGAGGAGAGGCGGTGCTGGTGTTCCCCGAGGGGACGCGCCAGCGCAGTGGACGCTTGGGTTGCGCCAAGCCGGGGGCAGGGATGCTGGCGGTGAAGGTCCATGTGCCGATCGTCCCGGTGCTCATCCACAACTCCAACCGGTTACGATCCTTTGCCCGAGTCTCCGTGACATTCGGCGAACCCATCCCGCCCCCCCTGCACGCCTCCCGCGAGGATTACCAACGACTGAGCGATCTCGTGATGGCGCGGCCCCACGCCCTCCGAGCAAGCCTTCTGACAACCGTCCAGGGTAGCAGGAAAACTTTGGGGGGGCAGTGCAAAAACTCCTTGAAATGACGAGAATCCCTGTTACCATGACTCGATAGGGCTATCGAGATTTGCCACAGGCCTTTACTGCCCTGGAAGCGGAAGTGCCGCCAGGAGGGGTAAGGATGAGCTACTGCATCTTGTTCGCTGACGATGACCAGGCCACTGTGGAGTCGCTCAGGCCACTCTTACAGCAGGAAGGGTATGACGTGCTGACGGCGACTGATGGAGAGGAAGCCCTGTCGGTGCTCCGTCAATTCCCCGTGGACCTCGTGCTCTTGGACCTCAAGATGCCTAAGCGGAACGGCGTCGAGGTCCTCCGAAGCCTGCGGGAAGACCTCCATCTCACGACCCCCGTCGTGATCTTCAGCCATGTGCTGGACTGGGAGAAGGAACGCCAGCAGGTGAAGGCCTTGATGCAGCGGCATGGCGAGTGCCACCAGTTCCTCAAGCCCGTGGAGCCCGACGACTTGCTCAGGGGTCTCGCGGACATTCTGCACCAGCGCCACAACACCCCTCCATAACCGGCGGCTCATTTTCACTTTTGTATCTATTTGTAGTATAGTCTTGAGCATTAAACGGCTCTATCACCTTCAACCACCAGTGGAGGCTGAGCGACGAACAACTTCTTCCACTTTTTCCCCTTGACAAACTGGCCTACTGGCCACATACTGAACAGGTATGGAAGTAAGGAGCGGATCACCAATGGCTATGACGCTGACCAAGGTCGAAGCTGCTCTGCTACAACTCATCCAAACATTTCGGCAGGAGCATGGCTATTCTCCCACTCACCGCCAGCTCGCCCACGTGATGAGGCAACGCCACTGGAGCAT
>JACPXA010000072.1 GCA_016196785.1 Elusimicrobiota bacterium | reverse complement strand
GAGTCACTACCTCAACGTACTGAAGGTCGGCTGAACCATCAGGTTGAGGAGGTGTACCCACCGCAATAAAGATGACCTCGGCTTCTCGAATGCCTTTTTGGATACTCGTTGTAAAGGCTAAGCGGCGTTCTTGGACATTCTTCTTGACGAGATCTTCCAGACCGGGCTCGTAAATAGGAAGGATACGTCGGGTGAGAAGGGCAATCTTTGGGGCATCGTTATCCGTACACACTACCAGGTTCCCTAAGTCCGCCAGACACGCCCCTGTGACTAACCCGACATACCCTGTGCCAATGACACAGATTCGTCTCATCGCCTGGCTCGAAGGAGAGGATGGCTGGGACGAATCAAAATTGCAGGGAGGGGTATTGGATCTTAGAGAAACGATGAAACGCCGGTTCTGCTTCTTTGATCAGTCGCCACCAGGTGGACTCCGTTTGGAACCACCGGAGGGTTCGTGCGAAAGCATGAGGAAAGGGAACCGATGGCTTCCACCCAAGCTCTCGCCGTTTCCGAAGGAGAAGGAGAAGGGCACGACAGTGGTCCTCCACAAACAACCAATCCCGAACGTTCTGCCCGTCTCCATAGAGCGGAAGGGAGCGTCCTTGCAAAGCGTTCGTGATAAATAACGGCAGCATCTTCTCTGGATATTGATAAGGTCCAAAATTATTGCAGGGACGGACGATGATGACTGGCACCCCATATGTCTTATAGTATGAGAGCGCGAGAAGGTCAGCGGCTGCCTTGCTTGCCGAATACGGATTTGAAGGCCGTAAGGGAGTCTCCTCGGTCGCTCGTCCCACGGAGATACTCCCGTAGACCTCATCAGTGGAGATCTGGAGGAAACGTCTCACTGCAGTTCGTCGCACTGCCTCTAAGAGCGTCTGGGTCCCTATGACGTTGGTCCGCAAAAATGGGGTAGCTTGATGGATCGAACGATCCACGTGAGTTTCTGCAGCACAATGGATGATGGCATCCACTTGTTTGGTTAACCGAGTCACTAAGCGAGCGTCACAGATATCTCCACGGATAAAATGATAGCGGGAATTTCGCGAAACATCTTTGAGATTTGAAAGATGCCCGGCATACGTCAGTTTATCAAGATTGAAAATCTCGTTATGGGTACTATGTTGGATCAAATACCTGACGAGATGGGACCCAATAAAACCTGCTCCACCAGTGACTAGAATCTTCATAAAGTTGAGGCCGTGCGGATGACCATGGCTCGATGTTGGCAGAAATACTCCCAGGCCTTGCGAAGGCCGTCCAGAAAAGACACCGTAGGTCCACAATGAAGGAGTTGGTGAACTCTTCTCACGTCTGCCCAGGTCTTCCTGACATCTCCAGGTCGTGGTGCAGTATGTCGGCGTGGGAGCCGTTGCCCAACGATCGCTTCGAGCGCCTTGGCGATGTCTAGCACCGAGTAACTCTTGCCACATGCGACGTTAATGACCTGACCAACGACTCGGGGGGCGGCTGCCGCAGCGAGGTTGGCCTGGACGACGTTCATGACGTATGTGAAGTCTCGTGACTGTTTCCCATCTCCATGGATCTCCAACGGCTTGCCTTGAAGGGCCGCAAGGATAAAGCTGGCAATGATGGCGGCGTACTTCGAATGGGGATCTTGCCGGGGACCAAAGACGTTAAAATACCGCAGAGACACCGTTTCCAACCCCATGGTTTTCGTAAAGACTGAGCAATAATATTCTCCAGTGAGCTTTGAAACGGCATATGGAGAAACCGGATTCGTCGGCTGGTCCTCTCGTTGGGGAAATTGTCGGCTATCACCGTAGACCGAGGACGATGATGCGAAGATAAACCGTTTCACGCGTGCCTTCTGGGCAGCCAATAAGAGTTCAAGTGTCCCGCGGATATTCACCTCGTTGGTGGCTCGGGGATCTTCTAGGGAACGAGGGACTGAATGGAGCGCAGCCTGATGAAAGACGTACCTTACGCCCTTGACAACTTTTTGTAGGATCCGGGGGTCCAGAATGTCCCCCTCAACCAGCGTGATCTGCTGTACATAAGGCGTGAGATACCATCGCTTTCCTGATGAAAAATTGTCTAATACCCGCACGCGTGCCCCTTGCCGTAGCAATGCCTCGACGAGGTGTGACCCAATAAAACCAGCCCCACCGGTCACTAAGACTTTCATGAGGAGGAAAGGGTTGTTGGCATCATGGAATCTCTACCCGCCCTGAATCTCCGATCATCAGACGATAGGCCGAAGGCTTCACTGAGGATTTTTCGATCTCAACACGTTGACCGATGAGCGATCCCTCGATTCGGTGAATCCCTCGAATCCGTCGATGATGACTTTTCCCTCCAGACGAACATCCGGAGCCACTTGACCAGCGTTGCTAGTGGTCAGCGTTTCGAGAACGAGTCGGTTGGCCTCCAAAAGGTCCTCCAAGCGTCCCGTGTCTTTCCACCATCCACTAATCACATAGTGCCTCACCTCGTACCCTCGATCAATCAACCCTTGGATGGCATCAGTGATCTCCAGCTCGCCACGCCACGAGGGCTTGAGATCCCCGAGAATTTCGAAGACAGTCGAGTCAAACAAATACACCCCGACTAATGCCAACTCACTCTTGGGGTGTAGTGGTTTCTCATCGAGATGGACAACCCTGCCCTCGACTAGCTCGGCGACTCCAAACCGTTCTGGATGGGGGACCTTCGCTAAAAGGATCTGTGCATTGGGACGTCTTTGTATAAATCCTTTGATAAAGGGAGTGATCCCATCCTTAATGAGATTGTCTCCAAGATAGACCACAAACTGGTCATTGCTGAGGAAATCTTTGGCGATCTTGACCGCATGGGCTAAGCCTAGGGGAGCCTCCTGTGGGATATAGGTCACCCGTAATCCCCATCGTGCCCCGTCCCCTACGGCAGCTCGAATCTCTTCCCGAGTATCACCAACGATCATGCCGACTTCTGTGATTCCCGCCTGTGCCACGGCTTCCAGGCCATAGAAGAGGATTGGTTTGTTGGCAATGGGGACAAGTTGTTTAGCAAACGTATGCGTAATGGGACGAAGACGAGTTCCTTTCCCCCCTGCTAAAATGAGAGCCTTCATAGCGGCGTTTCTTCATCAACGGTCAGCAAGTTCATTCTGCCGATGCGGATGATATCAAGTGTTCTATAGTCTGTCAACACGATCACCAGGGGTAGGGAATAGCTGCCCATCACTTATACTGAGGGGAGTTTTTAGAGAGCACCGGGGAAGAAGACCTGCTCCTAAGAGGTAAACTGACGAAGTTCCCAGGGTGCGGGGGCTGATTTAACGAAGGGGAGGGGGTGTTCTAAACTAAAGAGGGTGTCCACAATATAAAGGGGGCGTCGTTTGGTTTCCTCATAAATCCGCCCCACGTACTCGCCAAGGATCCCCAAGTTTATCAAAATGACACCTCCCACACCTAAGAGGATAACCATCAGGGAGGTCCATCCTTCCACAGTCCGATGCAAAATAAACCTGGCGTACAAGGCATAGAGCAAACATCCGAAACACAAAATTGAGACCGCCAAGCCACAGTACACCGAAATACGCAAGGGAAAAAGCGAAAACGAAATGACCCCATCCAAGGCGAAGTGGAACATCCGGAAGAAGGAGAATTTCGTTGAACCAACACAGCGAGGAGCTCGTTCATAAGGTACCCCGATCTGTTTAAACCCCACCCACCTCGAGAGCCCTCGTAGGAATCGGCTGCGTTCCCTCAAGGTCTTGAGCTGTGCAACCACTTTTCGGCTCATTAGGCGGAAATCCCCCGTATCAATGGGGATATCCATCTGACTAAACCACCGAAGGACCCGATAAAACACATGCGCGGTGGCTTTCTTGAACCACGTCTCCCCTGGTCGGTTGATGCGGATAGCGTACACGACCTCGTAACTCTCTCGCCATCGTCGCATGAGCTCAGGAATCACTTCTGGAGGATCCTGGAGGTCGCCATCCATGGTTATGACGGCTTCTCCTCGGCTATAATCGAGCCCGGCGGTGATTGCGATTTGGTGGCCGAAATTCCGAGAAAGATTAATGGCAGTTATATGTGGGTCACGGTTCGCCAATTCATAGGATAAGACCGGGGTCCCATCGGTACTTCCGTCATTGACCAACAGGATCTCATAAGGCTCGCCGACAGCGGTGAGGACGTCGGTGAGCCGTTGGTAGAGTAGAGGAAGGATAGCTTCCTCATTGTAAAGTGGAATAATAACGGAAATTAAAGGATCCATCAAACCCCCTGCTCTTTCACCCCCACATGGAAGATGGTCGTTTCATTATATATTTTTTACCCATCAATAGCGTTATTTTCATCTGACAGCCTTCTGGAACCGTGTCCGTAGCATGGCTAGATACGTGTCGTCAATGTCCGTGACGATGACATGATCGCGATCCAAGAGGAACTGTGTGATATTCCCAGGTCCGACTCCGACCTCCAATACCACATGCCCTAGGAAAAGGCGTAACTGCGTCGCTAACCAAGCATTATACACGGAATTGGTTTCCAAGATGCGGAGCGTCCGCCAAGGAATCGTGATCCATAGACGACATCTGCTACTCTAGGGGTCGTTTGTCTTTCATTAACGGCGCCAGGGATAGGCTTCGGACTCCAACGTGCTCTGTTCAATGTTCTTCTTGGCTGCCGTATCCGCCTTCAGAGAGATCCGAAACTGGACCTCACGATTTCCTGGACGGTCCCGCATCACGATATAAAACTCCCAACAGTGAAGATCCCGGTAGATCTTCAATTCTCGATCTTTGAGTAACAGGTTACCAAAACGGAAGTTCTGGTAATCCTTGACTGTATGACCAAACGTTAAATCGATGCGCAAGCCTTGCGTGACCCATGCCCCTAGAGAGTACCGGAGATCCAAAAAGCCAGGACCGGGTGATGACCGGTTGAAAAGGAGATTGGTCTTGACCGACCAGTCCTTCGGATGGTTGAAGCGCACTGAGAATTGTTGGGCGTCAGTTTGGTGGACTGGTGAGACGCTCAGGTCCTCTCGAAAAAACACCTCTATCCATGGTCTGTGGGTGTACGTGATTTCGGTTGACCAACCCCCGAGTTTTTCCCGAAATTTTGACCTTGGCCGGTCTCGAGTTTTCAAAAAGTTATAGCCGGTACCGGTCCTGATCCGCCAGGCGCGCTTAGGTCGGCCCTCCATAGAAAGGTTGGTCGCATGCGACTCGATTCCTCTATCATTGGCTTCATTGTCTAATTTGAGGGTGTTGGGTTGTAGACGACGTTGGTAGTTGTGCCCCACGTCGACATCGAGCCACCGGGCGGCTCGGTACCTGGTATTGAGTCTCCCAAAGTAACGGGCCTGGTAGAATGATCGAAGATCTCTGGGGGACGTGCGATCTGTGATAAACCCAATCCCGCCAATTTCCGGTACGATGCTCACCCGTTTACCAACTCGGATTTCTTGTTTGACATTGGGGGTCACATCCCCTTCATTGCGAAGCAGGGTCTCTTCAGTAAATGTTAAACGGCGGTCATCAAACGAACGACTGAACTGCCTGCGAAGGCTGAGGTTTGTTGTTACATAGACTGGAGAACGGCCAATACGCCAGGGTGTTGTCACAAATTCAAGCCGTGGGACGGTATGGGACGCCGGCAAGAACTCTTTTCTGACGGTATCAAACCGGTCCTTTCGATCCAACACCACGCGTCCTGTTGTCTTGGGTGTCTGTCGAACCAGCGCCACGGAACTGTTCAGCTCTCTTGCGACACGGAGAAAGTCGTCACCCACGAAGCGATTACTGAACGTCTCTTCATTTAAGATGTTGGCAGTCCCTTGAAGGGCATAGAGTTTACTCAATCGTTGCCAATGGAAGGCACGGCCATTCCAAATACGGCGCTCTTCTAGCCGTTCTGAACCAATCTGCTGGGTTCGCTGTTTAACGTGGTAGCCATAGAGCGAACCCTTCACACGGTCAGGGATCAGATAATTCACTTCAAGTCCCGTTCCCAGACCTTGAAGAGAGAAATAGTCTAAGTACAGTTTCGAGTAAACATGGCGGTTGATGGAGTAGGTCAACACGCTACGGACGTTGATCCCTTCCCGTTCATTGATCCCCGGCTGCATGTCGAGGGTGTACCGTTTGGGCGTCAGGGAACGATACACAAAGGGGAGATAGAACACAGGAACCGGTCCCACGAAGACGACGGCATCACGGGCGATAAACCAGCGCCCTGGTTCGACGGTAATCCTTCGAGCGCGAAGATGATAATGCGGTGACGTGTGTTCGCAGGTGCTCAAACGACAATGCGGGGCGGAATACCGATGTTCATTGAGTCGATTCCATTGGGGGGCTCGAATAAACCACGAGGAGACCTGGCCTTCTCCTGAAAGGAGCCGTCCCTGTTGTGTCCGTGTCGAATACCACGCGGTGTCCCCGCGAAATCTCGCCCCCGGTTGGAGAAGGATGACGTTCCCCTCGGCTTCGATCTCCTCTCGATCCCGATAGAAGATCAGCCGGTCCGAATGCATGGTCATGCTGGACTGGACGACAACGGCATGCCCTTCGGCTATCGCTGTACGAGAAGAATTATCGATCTCCGAACGATCCGCGGAGAGTTCCACAGGCGGTAACCCTCCCCTCTTCATGGCGCTTGGGGAGCTGCCCACGGTCTGCGTTGAGCGAGTGACCGTGCTGGAGGTCGTCGGATTTGCCGCCCACCCCACTCCTCCCCCAACGAACATGAATGTCACGACGACGAAACGGTGAAACCTCTCCTTGCTCCAACTGCTCACTAGGGGACGAGGAGGGCCGCTCCGACGACCCCAAGGTCTTGATCCAATTGAGAGAGGCTCACCCGGACGGTATGTCCTGGGACCGGGAATGCCCGTTGACGCATGACCCGACGAGCCGGGTCCAGAATCAACCGCCCGGCGCGAGCGACCCCCCCCGCCAAGATGATCCGTTCGGGGTTAAAGAGGTTGACCACACTGGCCAGGGCCACCCCTAACCGTTCACCCGCTTCCCGCCAAATCCTCTGAGCCAAGCGATCTCCCCGTTGGGCAGCCTGCTGGATCACCAAGGGGGTGACCGCTTGGAAGTTGTTTCCGACCAACTCAGTGACGAGGCTCTGCTCCCCGTCCTCAATGGCTTGGCGAACCCGCTCCACCAACGCCCGAGCCCCAACATACCGCTCGATGCATCCGCGGCTGCCGCAAGGACACGCGGGTCCATTCAGGTCAATGGTCATATGGCCGATCTCTCCGGCACTGCCCGTCGCACCCCGATACAGCACCCCGTTGAGAACCAGCCCCCCGCCCACCCCCCTGCCCAGCGTAAGACACACCAGGTTCTTGGCTCGTTGGTGAGTTTCGACCCAGTACGCAGCCCAGGCGGCAGCGTTCGCGTCGTTCTCGATGATGAATGGGATGGAAGGCAGGTATCTGCGTAGAAGGGTCTTCACGGGAATGTTCCGCCACTGAAGGTTTGGGGATATCCGAACTCGCCCATGCACGTGATCTACATCCCCCGCGACCCCCAGACCGATTCCTCGCAGGGTTTTCAAATGACGATCACCTACGAAGCGGCGGATCCAACGGCCCACGATGTTGAGAAACTCAGTCGGCGACTCTTTGGTCGGACTGGCAAATTTCTGGAGTCGGCGAATCCGTCCCCGTCCATCGACTAACGCCAGCTTGACGCCGGTTCCCCCGATATCCACCCCCAACGACAGCGTCCCTTTCATACTCGAGACAAATCAAGCGCCGCCAGCGCTTCCCCAGCTACATACAATGATCCGGTCACGATGAGGGCGCCGTCGTGATGCTCTGGTCGCTGGATGAGCTCATCCAACGCTGTTTCTATGCCCTGCTTAACACTATTGACGAGCCTGACCTTAGCCTCTGGGGCGAATCGTCGCCACATCTGTTCTATCTGCTTGGCGGGAAGCGCTCTGGCAACTTGAGGAGTGGTGACCACAACTTCCTGAGCCTTTCGAGCCAGCTGCGCAATCATGCGCTCGCAGGGTTTATCGGCCAGCATCCCCACCACCCAGCAATTGGCTTGCTGGCCCCAGGGAGAGGTTTCGATTGTCTGCAGCAGCGCGTGAATGGCTGACGGGTTATGGGCGCCATCAACAATCACCGTCTGCCTCCTTTCATCCCACTGGATCGTGCGAACCTCAAAGCGTCCAGGCCAATGGACGGCCAACAACCCCCGTTGAATGGTCTCGGGAGCAAGGCAAAGACCGCGACGGGCCAATCCTTCACATGCGGCAAGGACCAGCGCGGCGTTCACCACCTGATGGGGTCCTAAGAGCTTGATCGTATATTCCCGCCTAGCGGTTTTTCCGTGGTAGACGATTCGTTGGGTGGCGGTGTCCCAGTTGACCTCGAGGCTTGTCGCTTGAAAATCGATTCCCAGCTGAAGCAGGGGTGCGCGGTTCGACTCAGCGGCCTGTTGGATCACCACGGCTTCCCGCCCTTGAACCCCTGAGATCACCAGCGTTTCAGACTTAATAATGCCCGCCTTTTCCCTGGCAATAGCCGCTAATGTCTGCCCGAGCCACTGGGTATGATCTTCCCCAATGGAGGTCACCACCGTGACCACAGGGTGAGTCACAACGTTCGTCGCGTCCCAGTGACCTCCCAAGCCAGTTTCTAAGACGACCCAGTCCACCTTGGCCTCTGAGAAATACTGAAAGGCCAACGCGGTCGCGAACTCAAAGTAGGTCAGGTCCGTGGCCAGTCGGGTGTCTAATTGGTCGAGCGAAGCGGTCAGGGAGGCGAGATCAGCCGGAGGGATCGGCTCCCCAGTGATCTGGATGCGTTCTCGAAAGTCCCACAGGTGGGGAGAGGTATAGAGGCCGACCTGATACCCCGCCGCTTCGAGAATTCTGGAGAGGGAAACGGCGACGGATCCTTTCCCATTCGTCCCCGCAATGTGGAGGCAGGGGAAGGTTTCTTGGGGGTTTCCCAACGCTGCAAGAAAGGTTTGAATCGCCGCCAAGCCGGGGCGAATACGAAACTCCGGTCGCCGGCTCAAGGGCTCTATGACACTATTTTGAGAGTGGCGAAAAACTGTCTTTGGGACGTCATTCCCGCGACAGTCCCTCGACTCCGCTCGGGATGGTGAGCCTGGCGAACCATGGGAATCCAGGGCCTGGATCCCCGATTTGGGCATTCGGGGACGACGGCTATGGGGATTTTTTGCCACTCTCATTTTTTGACGGTCTGCGTCTTTTTTTCTGCTTGGAAGAAATTCATGAGTTGTACTAACGTTGTCTTGAGCGCTTTGCGTTCAACGATGAGATCAATCATTCCATGTTTCAACAAGAATTCAGACAACTGGAAGCCTTCGGGGAGCTGTTGGCGAATCGTCTGCTCAATGACGCGGGGACCGGCGAAGGCGACCAGAGCCTGGGGTTCAGCGATGTGAATGTCTCCCAGCATGGCGAAGGAGGCGGTCACCCCTCCGGTGGTCGGATCCGTGAGCACGACGAGGTATGGGATTCCCTCAATGTGCAATTTCGCAAGAGCAGCGCTCGTTTTTGCCATTTGCATCAGGGAGAGAATCCCTTCTTGCATGCGAGCGCCTCCGGAAGCGACCACAAGAATAAGCGACAGTCGCTTGGCGATCGCCCGTTCGATGGCGCGGGT
>JACPXA010000071.1 GCA_016196785.1 Elusimicrobiota bacterium | reverse complement strand
GTTCAAAAGGGCCCGCCCCGCCTCCCCAAAGAGGGAGGACATCTCCTCGGGCGATTTGAAGTAGAACTCGTCCGTCTCGAACCGGAACCGCTTGGGATCGTCCAGCGTCCCCTGGGTCTGGATGCACAGGAGCGCCTCGTGGGCCCTGGACTGGGATTTCTCCAGGTAGTGGAGGTCGTTCGTCGCCACGACGGGAAGATCCAGCTCCTTCCCCAGCGAGAGGAGGCCTGGGATGATCTTGCGCTGGTCCGCGATCCCGTGGTCCTGGATCTCCAGGTAGAAGTCCCCCTTCGGGAAGAGGGCGGCCAGCTCCCCCGCCGCCTTCGCCGCCTTCGCCCGCTCGTCGCGGGCCATCCAGTAGCTCACCTCCCCCTGGAGGCAGCTCGAGAGGCAGATCAGCCCCTTGGAGTATCGGCCCAGGATCTCCTTGTCGATCCGGGGCCGGTAGTAGAAACCCTCGAGGTGGGCGAGGGAGACCAGCTTCAGGAGATTCCGGTAGCCGACCTCATCCTTGGCCAGGAGGATCAGGTGGAAGGAGGCCTCCTGGATTCCCTTCGATTCCTTGTCGTGGCGGGAGGCGGGAGCGACGTAGGTCTCCACCCCCACGATCGGCTTCACCCCGCCCTTCATGCAGGCCTCGTAGAACTCAATGGCGCCGAACAGGTTGCCGTGATCGGTCAGCGCCAGGGCCGGCATCCGATGGCGCCTAGCCGCCTCCACGAGATCCGGGATGCGGCAGGCGCCATCGAGAAGCGAGTACTGACTGTGGACGTGGAGATGAACGAAATCCGCGTGCCTAGTCATCACAAAGACAGAGAGAAAGACTTAACCAATACAGGTACCCAGATTGCACAACCAACCACTGTAGCCGATAGGTCCATTGTTTCTACAAAATAGGGGGGATGGGTCAGGAAGTGGGTAAATCAACAGTCGATCATCTATTCGGCGAAGCAGTGGTGAGACGCCGTAAAATCGCTTCGATTCCTTCTTTCCGAGAGGGATTCAAGCTGAAAGGACCTCTCCTCGAAAACTTTGACAGAATTAACCCGCTGTCTAACAACTCCTTGACTGCCGCTTCCAGCTCGGGAGAGCCGAGCCGTGTGACGTGCGTTAGCGATTCACTGGTGATATTTCTCACTCGAATCGGTGTGGCAAATCGAGGGCAGCCGTCTTGGGATTATCGATGGTCCGAATCGTATCGACCAGCCCCTCATCGATCTCGGGCCAACAATCGTTCAAGGAGCTCACCATCTGAGAAACTCTCAGGATGAGATTGAATGGGTGGGTGCCGAGTTTGTTTGCTGCGATGTGAATCGCTATATTCAACTTTTTAGGTCCTCAACTAGCTCGGTGGGTACTTCGCTAAGAACAAAAGATATCTCACCCCCAG
The DNA here is from genome assembly GCA_016196785.1 of Elusimicrobiota bacterium. Lineage (GTDB taxonomy): Bacteria > Elusimicrobiota > Elusimicrobia > 2-01-FULL-59-12 > JACPXA01 > JACPXA01. The sequence goes on along the minus strand of JACPXA010000071.1, from coordinate 10,196 downwards.
GACAGATCTTCACCGTGATGGGATCACGCATGAGGTCTTCGTCCACTTGGCTAAGCCGCAGTCCACAATACCGATCCTTGAATAAAATAAAGCTGGCGTTCTCAGGAGAGAGCTTGTAGCTATTAATAAACTCCCATATCATACGCACCGCGCGCTCTCCCTCTTTGTTCGGTTGCCCGCCCGATACTTGATGCCACAATCTTACGGGAACAGGCAGAAATATGACTGTCGACTCACCATCGGGGCTGAAATAATGCAGCTCCTCCAACTCGGTTACTACTGAATCCTTCTCTGACACTTCCAACGCACCCGGAAATTTCTCATTTAGTCGTCGAGTAATATCGTTAATTTGAAGTTGGGCGGTTTCACGAACACCCTTGGGTGCCGCTGTCTCCAAAATTTGCTTCCACTCTTCCAGCGACTCTATTAAATCGGCGATTCCGGGATCCTCATGGCGCGCAACCAGGAACTCTTCATACGCCCGATTCTTTTCCCTCATTTTCTCTAACGAAATATCGATACTGAAGATCTTGTTCCAAACACCGTCTAAGTAGCCGGCGAGTCCTGACAGCCTCGCATCGCTGATCCGTCGAGTGAGCCGCGTGACTTCTTCCTCCGCCTGAGAAATCCGACGATCAAGTTTCTCCATCACCTTCAATTCGGTTTGCTCACTACGACGCTGGCCGGTGACTTCCGCCTCCTTTGCATCGAGATCGGACTTTGCCCTCTCGATTTCTTTCTGTTTCTCAGATAACAAAAACTTAAGCCGTCCAATCTCTTTCAATAATCCTGCCTCTTCGATCTTAAGTCCGTTTATGATCTCGACGTTTGCACTACGTCTAGATTTCGCCTGGGCCGTGTCCTCCCGAACTCCAGCCAACCGCTGTTCACAGCCTATCTTATCGGAATATAAGGAGGCAATTCTTCCTCGGACCGCTTGCAGGGTTCCTGTCGATTCGCGCGAAGCATCTCGAACAAAATCAGTCAAGGTCATGATCTACGCGCCTGACTGCTTCAATTCCGGCCAGGTATTGTAGACAGCATCCTCTAGTCGTTCGCACGCCACAACCGTCACTCCACTTTTAACACCACCGCGAATAAGAGCTGCGCAATCACCCTTGGGAAGAAATAGTCTGACGGGTTTGCGGAATGCATCGGAATTAATGGCATCCAGTAGACTCATGGCAACCTCTTCCGGTACCTCGCGTACCTTACGCAGCAGGTCGATCTCGCCAACATAAACGTGATGGGCAGGGATATCCTTCTGAATGTACGAGGAAATCAAACCCATCGCGAGGGGAAGCCCCAAGATACTCCTGTAGCGCCGCTCCCCAGGAAGCCGACAATGGATCGTGTAATCCAAATCACTGACATCCATGTCGGGTAGTTGGCTGATACAGTTAGCAAGCTGTTCAATCTCCTTTCGCGGCAGGCCGGGAGCAGTAATCTTTCCTCGCATCCCATATGACGGCAATGATACGGCTGCCTGAACTTCGGGAAGAGGCCCGCTGTCTTGTCCACCAATAAAAGTTCGGGCGACGGTGCTTACCGCCTGACTATGTGGAGCCAGATGAAGAGCTGTCGTTTTCTTTTCCATCATTAACGGAATGGGTTTCAGGACCGCAGGACCAAAACGATTCTTCAGCACAAAGATTGGCCGGAAGGACATGGCCTTTCTCATCACGAGGACACAATCAGCGTTATGTTCCATACCTTTCGGACCTGCAATATCTCCACTTTTGGTGACGTGAGCAACCAGGAGTACGGTAATCCCCGCGGACTTACATTGACGGCAAAACTCGTAGAGCTGCCTGTACTTGCTGGTAGCAGTAGAGGGGAGACCGTGCCCCTGAATGGAATCGATGATGATCGTCCTGATGCCGTAGTAATTTCCGCCTGGACTCATAACCTGGTGAGCCAAAAAGGAGGGGAGGGTCTCTATGTCATACACTTCATCGTGGGGGAGAATATGCTGCATGGCGCGCTTACTGACATTTGCAGGCCATGCAGAACTCATTCTTACAGCGCGGTTCTTTAGATCAGCCTTCGATTGTTCGGTGAGAACGAAGAGGGTCCGAATTCCCGACCGCCCCAAATCCAAGGCAATTTGAATACCAAGCGTAGACTTACCGATGCCGGGCTGACCCGCAAGCAGATAAATGCCACCCTTGTAGAACGTGACTACGTTGTCTTTCAACCAACCAAGGTCACTGGACAGCCCGATTTCCTCGTACTCGACTTCTCCGACATCGAGCAAACCACCGGCATTGGTCTCAGGCGGCATGCCTCTCCCTCCCAATTAAATCACATTGCTATATAGCTCATGTGCGCCATTATACCCCCGCGGACTTTATTTGTCTGATGTAATCGGGCTTTTTTGTTCCGGTGGAGATGGTTGGGACAGTTCTTTCATCTGGTACCCCTTTCCCGCTTGAGTTACAAAGAGAGTTTTAGGCGGATCCGGGCAAACCGGCGAATTTCTTTTGCTGCCTTCCAGGCCGCTTTGGCCTCGCGACCTGTTGCATCTTCGCCGGGATAGCGGCTCTCCACGGCATAGGGAGTCAAACAATCGAATAGGTCCGCAATCAATGCGCTAGTCGGTTCGTAGGATCGTAGGGCGTCCGCCAGTTCCCCAAGATCGTGGGTCTTCCGAATGGGAATTTTGTGGGACGCCAAAAGCGCTTTCAAATATTTTTCAGCGCACTGCTGAGCGTGAAAGCAAACGCTGTTATGAATTCGTTTCCTGCGCTGGCGGGTCAGGATCTCCGCAGTGAGATAGTCTTCTTCGGCTTTCGCGGTCCACTCTCGAACAAGCTTAGACTTCATAAAGGATTTTCCCCCGCGTGACAATCTCTTCGATGAAGCTGTCTCCCAAGGCAAGCCGCTGACGAATTTCCTGAGGCGTGCGAACGAGAATATCAACGGGGAAGGGCCTGGGATGAAGCAGTCTGGAGACTAAAGCCGCCCGTTCGGCGGGTCGCTGACGACTCGGCATGACGATGAAGAGATCCACATCGCTGTCCGCGGTGGGATGGCCATGGGCATAGGAGCCGAAAAGGATCACCTTTTTCGGCCGAAGCTGACGGCCAATTCTGCGAGCAACAGCGCGAATCTGTCGGATGGGGATGGGGCGCATAGACTCAGTGTACTTTACAGTCCGGTAGTCTTCCAGCTCTAAACTGTTCGATGCCATTTCCGCAGGTGCGGGAGGCGGTACCCGGAACTCCGGGTACCACCTTTACACATTCGGCGTCACAGGCGGCCGAAATCTCCCCGATTCCCGGATGCATCCCTCCGTTACTGAGTTTTTCCGGGCGGCGTCGATTTCCCTTCCCAGCCCTTCTTCTCCCCTTTGTCCCAGCCGGGCGGATGGTCCTCCCCCTTCCAGCCCTTTTTCTTTCCCTTCTTGAATCCCTTCGGGGTGGTTTTCGCGGCAGCATTGCCCTTGGTTTCAGCGCCGCCCTTCACGCCGGTGGTGGTGGCCCCGGTGGACTCCATATGCTTCCCAGCGTGCTCGCGGCCCCCATGCTCCGCCGCCACGGCCCAGGGAGCGATGAGGAATACCGCAGACACTGCAACGGCTGCGATCCAATCCTTCTTCATGGATTACTCCCTCCTTTCATGAATGGACACGACTTGCCCACCGGGCAAAAGAGGGCGCTCATCGATTGTCCCGTCGTCAAACAGTAAAGCTTTGAGGCGGCCATCACCAGACTCACCGCGATGATCACCAGCCCCAGCAACTGGCCGAGACTCTTCAGCCGGGCCTTTTCCTTGGCGGCATGAATCAGAACCCAGTAGCCCACCGCCGCCGAAATCAAAAGAACCCCGATCCCACCGCTCATGGTTCCTCCTCCTCTCACTGTAGAAACTTCGCAGCCGACATGACCAATCCGACCAGGGAGAGCCCGATCAGCCAGCCGGAGAAGGCCAGCCCAAGCCACATGATCCGGGCCAGCCAGCCGTTGTTGAACTGATAGACCACCTGCCCCAGGAACCCGCCCGTCGCGGCATACACCAGCCCCAGGAACAGCCGGGGCAGGTCCGTCGCCTTGAGGTAACCGGCCAGCAGGATCAGCCACTGGTAGCCGGCCAGCGTCGGGAACATCTCCAGGAGCAGCTTGATTTGGGGAAGCACCAGCCACTCATCCGAGCCGGGGAATGGCCACGGGACCACCACCGCCGGCCCCCACACCACGGCCGTAAACAGCCCCATCGACAAGAGCCACATGATCACGATAGCCATCATCTCAGCCTACTCCCATTCGATGGTCCCGGGCGGCTTGCTGGTGACATCGACCACCACCCGGTTGATTCCGCGAACCTCGTTGACGATCCGGTTCGATACCCTCTCGATGAGATCCGCCGGCAGGCGGGCCCAGTCGGCCGTCATCCCGTCGGTGCTCACCACCGCCCGCAGGGCCGCGACGTTCTCGTACGTCCGCTCGTCCCCCATCACGCCGACCGACCGGACCGGCAGAAGCACCGCGAACGCCTGCCAGACCTTCGAGTACCAGCCGGAGCCGCGCAATTCCTCGATGAACCGGTGATCCGCCTCCCGCAGCAGGTCCAGCCGCTCCCGGGTCACGGAGCCCAGAATCCGGATGGCCAGCCCCGGCCCCGGGAACGGGTGGCGATTCAGGATCCCCTCCGGAAGCCCCAGCTTCCTGCCGATCTGGCGGACCTCATCCTTGAAGAGGAACCTGAGCGGCTCGACCAGCTTGAACCTCATCCGCTTCGGCAGCCCCCCCACGTTGTGATGCGTCTTGATGGTGGCCGACGGCCCGCCGAAGGGAGAGTGGGACTCGATGACGTCCGGGTAAAGGGTCCCCTGCGCCAGGAACGCCGCCCCCTTGACCTTGCGCGCCTCCTCCTCGAAGCAGGCGATGAAAAGCCGGCCGATCCGCTTGCGCTTCTCCTCCGGATCCACCACCCCCTTGAGGGCCTTCAGGAACCTGCCCTCCGCCGCCACCACCTTGAGCGGCATGCGGAAATGCCCCTTGAAGGTTTTCACCACCTCCTCCCGCTCCCCCTTGCGCAGGAGGCCGGTGTCGACGAAGATCGGGATCAGCTGCTTGCCGACCGCCCGGTGGACCAGAAGCGCGGTGACGGAGGAATCCACTCCGCCGGAAAGCCCCAGGACCACCCGGGATTCCTGGACGCTCTTTCTGATCTCGTCAACCGACGTCTCGATGAAACGGCCGGCCGACCAGTCGCCGCCGCATCGGCAGACCTTGTAGAGGAAGTTCCGAAGGATCTCGGTTCCTCGGCGCGTGTGGACCACCTCCGGGTGAAACTGCAGGCCGAACCTCCGGGCGGCCGGATCGGCCATCGCGGCGATCGGGGTGTTCTCGGTGTGGGCGATCGCCTTGAACCCCGGGGGGAGCTTCGTCACGTAATCGCCGTGGCTCATCCAGGAGGTCATCTCCCTGGGGAGCCCGTCAAACAGGGAATCCGGATCATCCACCACCACCTGGGCCTTGCCGAACTCCCGGTGGGCCGCCTTCGAGACGCCGCCGCCCAGCATCCGCCCCATCAGCTGCATCCCGTAGCAGATTCCCAGGATCGGCTGAGGCAGGTCAAAGAGATGAGGGTTCGGGGCCGGGGCGCCGGGCGCCCAGACGGAGGCGGGCCCGCCGGAGAGGATGATCCCCTTGGGGGCTTCACGGATGATATCTTCGGGGGAGATGGTGTGGGGGACGATCTTCGAGAAGACCTTCAGCTCACGAACCCGCCGGGCGATGAGCTGGGCGTATTGAGAGCCGAAGTCGAGAATAAGAACCGCCTCCTCGGGGTCTGCCATGGGGAATGGCTCCTATTATACTACTTCCCCATGCCGACGCGCTGGACCCGCTGGAGGAGCTTCCCCTCGGTTTGGATGGAGGGGGCGATGATCAGCTCGGTGAGCTGGAACTCCTTCAAGCTCTTGGCCCCCACCGAGCCCATGGCGGTGACCAGGGCCCCCATCATGTTCTGGGTTCCGTCGTCGGTCCTGGCCGGCCCGTAGAGGATCTCCTCCAGGGTCCCGGTCACCCCCACATGGATCCGGGTGCCGCGGGGAAGATTGGCGTGCGGGGTGGCCATCCCCCAGTGATACCCCTTGCCCGGCGCCTCTTTGGCCCGGGCGAAGGGGGAGCCGATCATCACGGCGTCGGAGCCGCAGGCGAAGGCCTTGCAGACATCCCCGCCGGTCCGCATCCCGCCGTCGGTGATGATCGGCACGTAGCGGCCGCTCTTCTTTAGATACAGATCGCGGGCCGCGGCGCAGTCCACGGTGGCGGTCACCTGCGGCACCCCCAGCCCCAGCACCCCGCGGGTGGTGCAGGCGGCCCCCGGCCCGATCCCGACCAGGATCGCGGAGGGACCGCACTCCATCAGCTCCAGCGCCACCTGGTAGGTGACGCAGTTGCCGACGATCACCGGGATCTTCATCCCCCGGCAGAACCGGGCGATGTCGAGGGACTTGTACTCGGAGGAGACGTGCCGGACCGTGGAGACGGTGGACTGGACCACGAAGACGTCGGCCCCCGCCTCCTGGGCGATCGGCCCGAACATCTGGGCCCGCTGCGGGATGGCGGAGACGGCGGCGGGGACCTTCTGGGCCTTGATCTGCGATATCCGCTTGGCGATCAGCCGCTCCTTGATCGGCTCCCGGTAGACGGCCTGGAGGATCTCTGTGGCCCCGTCCCCCTTGGGCCTGACGATCTTGGCGAGGATCTCCTCCGGATGCTCGTAGCGGGTCTGGATCCCCTCCAGGTTCAGGACCGCCAAGCCGCCCAGCTTGCCGAAGGCGGCGGCGAACTTGACGTCCACCACCCCGTCCATGGCGCTGGCCATGATCGGGACCTTGTAGCGCCGGCCGCTCAGGGTCCAGGAGGGATCGACCTCGTTCGGGTTGAGGGTGACCTCCCCGGGAACGAGGGCGATTTCGTCGAATCCGTAACAGCGGCGGGCCTTGCGCCCCCGCCCGATGAACTCTCCCATAGGGCGTATAGTATAGAACAAAAACAGCGGCCGGCGAATAACTATTGGGGTCAGACCCCGCGGGGTCTGACCCCAATGCTCGATCCCCAGCGCCTAGCCCGGTTCCGCCTGGCCGGAAGGGACGGCCGATTGGATTTACGCGGCCACGTCGACGATGAAGGCCCTGTTCCTCTCCTCCATCCCGGCCGCTTCGAGCCGGACCATCACCCGGCCCAGATCGTCCGCCCGCCGCACGATCTCAAGCAGATAGGACAGGAACACCGCGGGAGAGACCGTCTCCTCAATCGCCCCCGGCACCACCGCCACGATTGCCACGGGTGCCTGCCAGGAGAGCGCATTCAGTTCTTCACCCGCGGTTTCCGGATTGACGATCAGCAGCGCCTGCGCTCGGCCCGGCGCGGCCTGTTGCAGGCGCGCCTTCAAACCCTCCAGAACGAGAGCGGACAGCGGCTGCCCGTTCCATTGCCCGCGGACCGCCTCTTCCAACACGGCAGGCAGAAGTCCCGGCTCGTAGTACACCTGCACCCCGTCGGGAACGTTTGCCGACCGCATCCGTCCGGCGTCCAGGGTCCACCTCTCAAGGCGGGAAGGAATCCCCCGCACATCGGCGATTCCCTCTTCCACTCTCACCGCCGGCTCCTCCAGCCCGGCGGCGGTGGAAATCACCCGGATCACCTGAGCAGGGTCCTCTCCGTACCAGGCCACCTGATAGGTCACAACCCGTACAGTTTCAATGGCGAACAGCTCGGACTCCGGCTGACGAATGACCTGCAACCGCTGATCCCCCTGTTTCCTCAAGACCATTCCGACGCCGTATTCAGGAAAGGGTCCCTCTTCCCCTTCGGCGGTGAATTGTCCTTTCTTCAAGGCGCGGAAATCCCTGATCCTAAAATCCGCCTCCACCCCCTGGGCTTTCAAATGCTGAAGCAGTCTTTCATAAAACTTGACCAGCTCCGCCGCCTTCGCGTGACCCGCCGGGATGTACAGGTTGGTCAGCAGAACACCTCCGGGATCAAGCTGGTTGTAAAGATTCGCCACCACTGCGAGCGGATCTTCGTTATAGGCCAGCGCGTTCAACATCGTGATCAGACGAATCGGAGGATTGTGGTAGGAACCCAGATCCACTTGTTGAACGTTACCCTGGAGGAAGGGAGGGCGTCGGTCCAAAAGATCAACGCCGACTTCCGACGCTTGCGCTCTCAATTCCCGTAAAACAGCCGGATCAAAATCCTTCTCGGTCCACTGAACGGCGTCCACCAGCAACCCCGAGAGGTTCGGGAACAACAGCCCGGCTTGCATCAAGGCCGCTCCCAATCCGCCGGCCGCATCCACCCAGGTGAAACGTCCTTGCGCGTTCAAGGCCTCCAAAAAGAGACTCAGCCCATCTTTCAACTCCGGAACAAGCTCGGAGGGGGCTTGCTCCAAGGCCAGAGCATCGTAGCTTTTCTTTCCAATTCCCGTGAGAGTACGGGCGCGGATTCCCTTGCCCCCAGTAACTTCCGGCCGAGCCAGCCATTTCTGCAGCCGGCTCAGTCTCTGAGCTTCCTCCAGCCCGGCGGCCAATTGGGCCAACTCAGCCATTCCGGGTTTGTCCGAAAACTCGCGCATGAAGGCCTCGGCCTGCGCCATTTGGACTTCCGCGAACCGCAGGAACCTGCCGGGGTCCGAAACCTTCTTGCCATAGCGGGTCAGACGTTCGAAATGGGAATCCCCGGTCAGGAAACTGTTGTAGAAGCGGATCGCCAGCGTGAAGTGGATGGCCGCCACCGACAGGTAGACATAGGGCTCCAGCCGATCCCTTTCCCCTCTCCCGTACGCGGCTTCGATCCCTTCCAGCCATCCCTCGGTCAGCGCCTCCACGACATCCCGAAAGATCACCAAGTGCTCCGGATCCGCGTTCTCTGCTCCCATGAAGGAGAGGCTTCGGAGAGCGTCGGACAGATCCAACATTTCGTGACCGAACTGCAGGTAATCCAGATCTCCCATCGCCACCGGAATCCACTCGCCAGCCTGATCGATCTCCCAAAAGATATTGTTCATCCTGGGATCGCCGTGGACGACCACCCGTTGGAGCCGCCCCAGGACCGATCCCAGGACTGTCCGGTACCGAGCTACTTTTCTCTGAAAAACCTGATTTCGAACAGCCAGATCGCCGTGCTCGTCGCTTCCCTCAAGACGATCCCGTTGGATGGAAACCAGGGGGAGATCGCCTTGCTCGGTCATGGGAGGCTCGAGTTTCTCCCTGGCAAGAATTCGGTCGTAATAGTCGAGGCGGTAAGCCGTGTTCTGATGGTTCGGAAGGGTATCCTCGAACGTACCCCCGACTTCCATCTCCAGCATCTGTCGAAACTGAACCAAGCGTTTCCCGAACCGTTTCATCGCGGCGAGGCGCTTGTCCGCTGGAATCTCATCGATCGCCTGGATCACTCGCCCTTCCACATACGGCATGAAGCGCCAGTAGTCTCCCTTCTCGTCCTGGTAAAACTTGCTTTTCACCTCACGCCGGTCCAGAAAGCTGAGCCGCTTCCAATTCTCCGGCAGGACTCCAGCAGCGAGCGCGGCATCCTGTTTCTGCTCGAATCGGAAGTGATTCCGGTCCAGCGCAGGAAATCTCAAAATGGGCTGCATCTTGAAACCAACGAGCACCTCGCCATCGCTGCGCTCAATGCGATAGACACGGTTGCTGAAACCATACGGCATCAATTGAACCTTCGAATTGTCTGGACGGAAGCTGCCCTCTTTCTTGAAGTGCGCATCGAGAACCTCCAGGACCCGCGCGGCCTCATCCTCGGAGACCTCCTCCAGGCCGGCGGCGGATTTTTTCAGGATGAGCTGAATGGTGGGCTGCTCGGGCCAGTCCGAAATGGGGTCGGGCAACTCTTTCAACCGAGGATCGACGGTTAAAACCACCTGTGGGACAGGACCTTCCCTGTTGTATTCGATTCCCTTGATGAACAGCTCTCCCTGAGAGCCGCCCTCATTTTTAAGGGTCTTCTCCGTTTGGTGTGGGTAGATTTTAGCCTTTTGTCGACGGTAAAAGCTCTTTGAGAACTTGACACGTTTGGGGTGAGTGGGCTAGGGTCTTGGTTGCCATGAAAACCAAGACTTGTTTCAGCCAGTTGTACAGCTTCCCCGGCTTCCGCGCCAGAGCCCGGTTCAAGAGCGGCGTTCTGGGAGACCCCCGCGCTCGGGTCGTCAGCCTGGTCCGGCGT